>DASUPZ010000062.1:0-9065 GCA_036280855.1 Pyrinomonadaceae bacterium
GAAGTTACTTGAAGCGATCAGCAAGAAAGAGGCTGTAGGGTAACGGATGTACGCGTATTGTACGCGCGAGGATTTTTGAATGTTTTTGGCTATCTGTAAGTTGTTGAAAGTATTGGTGGCCAGGGACGGAATCGAACCGCCGACGCCGGCCTTTTCAGGGCCGCGCTCTACCAACTGAGCTACCTGGCCAGTGGTGGAAAAGAGGGCGTAGTATAGAAACACCCCGGAATGCTGTCAAATCGAGATTGTTAAAGATTGTAAAGAATGTTGTCGGATTCGTCACAAAAAGTCGTTGACTGATTTCTTGCGGCGTGTATAATTCGGGACGTTGCGGGTGGCGCTGATGCCCAAACGTCAGCTGGTTGCAAAAACAGCCATCCAATTCAAAATTGATAGTGCCCGCCAGTGCCAGCTCGGCCGCCGATCGCGCCCCCCGCAGTCGCTACCTTCGAGCTGGCACAGCCATTTTAAACAGCAAATCTGCGCTTATCCGCGTAACTCCGCTGCCCTATTCATCAGGCTTTGAGCCTCAGCACGGGCACTCGAAATCACCTGAGCCTCGTCCAGAGTCATCAATTTCCGACCCCGCAGCACTAATCTTCCGTCAATAATCACCGTATCAACATCGTTGGCCTCTGCCGAATAGACAAGCGAAGAGACGAGATCCGCTGACGGTGTGGAGTGCAAACGGTCCAACCTAACGACCGAAACGTCCGCTTTCTTCCCTATCTCAATGCTTCCGATCTCGGCTTCCAGCCCCAGCGCCCGGGCGCCGTCAATCGTCGCCATACGCAAAATTCGTTTCGCCGGCAGCACTTCCGGACCATGCAAGACCTTCTGAAGCAGCGCCGCGGTCCGCATCTCCGTAAACATGTCGAGACGGTTGTTGCACGCCGCACCATCCGCACCGAGCGATACCGATATCCCTTCCTCCAACAGCTTCGCGATTGGAGCCATTCCCGAGCCAAGCTTCAGGTTGGAAGACGGGCAGTGGACCACGTTGGTCCCGGTCGTTTTGAGCGTCTGGATCTCGTCAACATTGAGATGAACGCAGTGGGCCAGGGCCACGTGCCGGCCAGTCAGACCAACACGATCGAGATAAGCGATGTTGCGCAGACCAGTCTCTTCCTGCACCAGCTCGCATTCCGTTCGATTCTCTGACGCGTGCGTATGGACCATCACGCCACGCGCGCGTGCAAGCTCGCCGACTTTCTGCAACAACTCGCCCGTGCAACTGATCGCGAAACGCGGCGCAAAGCAATATCTTATGCGTCCATCAGCCTTGCCGTGCCACGTCTCGAGCAATTCGACCGACTCGCGGATCGAATTCTCCGTTTGCTCCTGCAACGCGCGCGGCACTTCATCGCCTTTGTCCATCATGCACTTGCCGACCGTCGCGCGAAATCCGGTTTCTTCAACCACTCGAAAGACCTCGGCTGTATGGCTAACTGTCTCCATCGTGAGCGCACACGTAGTGCCACCCTTGATGAGTTCAGCAATACCAAGCCGTGCAGACGCTGCGATGGATTCAGCCGAGTGGGCCGCCTCCATGGGCCAGACGCGTTGCTTCAACCAGTCGATCAGCGCGAGATCATCGGCGGCGCCTCGGAAGATTGTCTGGCAGAGATGAATGTGTGTTTGTACGAAGCCCGGAATCACGGCGCAGTCGGTGGCATCGATAACTGTGTCAGCATTATGCCCAGTACCACCGACTTCGCTGATGCGCCCCTCGCGTATGAGCACGTCGCCACGAACGATGGAGTCCTGCGAATCCATCGTCACGACTGTGCCGTTTTTGATGAGGATCGATGACATACGAACGCCAGTTTAAGGCACGAAAGAAGCGCCCGGCGAGAAGAAAATGATCATCGCCGAGCGCCCACAAAGGAATTTAGCCACAGATTAACGCGGACTCCGTACACGGATTAATCGTGAATGAGTGTTTATCCGCGGCTCTATAGCGGTATCTCTAATACTCGAACCAGCGGCTTTTACTTCGTCGCCGCCTTCACAGCTTCAGGTTCTTCCGGAACTGGAAGGCCCAACTTGACCTTCACTTCCCGTTGAATTTTACGCAGGGTCTCGGGATTGTCTTTCAACGCCTGCTTGGCGTTTTCCCTTCCCTGGCCCAACCGCTCGCCTTTATATGAAAACCAGGCGCCACTCTTCTCCACGGCCCGCTGGGTCACGGCGAGATCCAGCAAATCGCCTTCGCGCGAGATGCCTTCGCCATACATGATGTCAAACTCAGCCTCGCGGAACGGCGGCGCCACTTTGTTTTTCGCCACTTTAACTTTGGTGCGATTACCCGCCACGCGATCGCCGTCTTTGATTGCGCCGATGCGGCGGATATCAAGTCGCAGCGACGAATAAAACTTGAGCGCACGGCCACCGGTGGTCGTCTCCGGATTGCCAAACATCACACCGATCTTCTCGCGGATCTGGTTGATGAAGATGAAGCACGTGTTTGACTGTGCGACGATCGCGGTGAGTTTGCGCAGCGCCTGCGACATCAAACGCGCCTGCAGTCCGGGCAACGAATCACCCATCTCACCGTCGAGCTCAGCGCGTGGAACGAGCGCCGCAACTGAGTCGACGACGATCACGTCCACACCATTCGAGCGCACGAGTGCTTCGGCAATCTCGAGCGCCTGTTCACCGGAATCCGGTTGTGAAATCAACAACTGGTCTACATCGACTCCGAGCTTTCCGGCATAGTCGGCGTCCATCGCGTGTTCGGCGTCGATATAAGCGGCCACGCCGCCGGCCTTCTGTGCTTCGGCGACGATATGAAGCGCGAGCGTGGTCTTGCCCGAGCTCTCTGGCCCATAGATTTCGACGATGCGTCCACGTGGAACCCCGCCGACACCGATGGCAGCGTCCAGGCTGAGCGAGGTGGTGGAAATCGCCGGTATATCCGACACTTCCCGTTCGCCCAGTCGCATAATCGAGCCCTTGCCAAACTTCTTTTCAATATTGGCCAATGCAGCTTCAACTGCACGGCCGCGATCTGCACTCAGTCGGTCATCTGCCATCGCATACATCTCTTTCTTCTGCTCCTATTCTCAAAATCGCTTGAGCGAGCAGAGCATAGCACAGTGTTTCACACTTGCAACAGTAAAATTTTCGGTACAACGAACGTGAGGTTTTTGACATGTGTCGCGGGCACTTTAACAGGTCTTGTCAATCTTGTAAATCCTGTAATCCTGTCACATAGACGCCGATATGCTTCACGAAATTGGGGTCCCCGCTCGTCATTTCCATCTGTGCAACAAGAGCCGAACCCACCACCACCGCATCAGCATACCTTTGCACGTCAGCCACCTGTTCCGCGGTGGAAATACCAAACCCGACGGCAATCGGCAACGATGAAAACTGTCTCATACGAGTGACGAGTTTTTCCGCTTCATCACTGACCGTCGCACGCGCCCCGGTCACGCCAGCGCGGGAAACAGCATAGATGAATCCACTCGCATGCTGCGCCACGAGCTTCAGCCGTTCGTCAGTAGAAGTAGGCGCAATCAGAAAGATCATATCCAATCCCTGCTCGCGCAACTCTGTTTCAAACTCGCCTGACTCCTCTGGCGTCAGATCTGTAACCAGAACGCCGTCGAGCCCGGCATCCTTCGCGGCTCGGGCGATGCGTTTCAAACCAAACTGCAGGAGTGGATTGTAATAACTGAAAAGAATGATCGGCGTGTGGATCCGTTTTCGTGCACGAGCGGCAGTATCAAGCACTTCCTGCAAACCAAAACCGTGCTTGAGTGCTTTTTCCGATGCGCGTTGAATCACTGGTCCATCCGCCATCGGATCGCTGAAAGGCACACCCAGCTCGATCAACGTCGCACCCGATCGCGACAATACGACGAGCAATTCCTCTGTGGTTTGAAGGTCGGGATCGCCGGCAGTGATAAAAGGAATGAAGCCCTTCCTGCCTTCGCGCTTCAGCGAGTTGAAAGCGTCTTCGATGCGTCCCATCGGTTACGACTCCAACGCTTCGCGCACGGAATTCACGTCTTTATCTCCGCGTCCGGAAAGATTCACGATTACGATCTGATCGCCGCGCATCTCTTTCGCTACTTTGAGCGCGTGTGCAACGGCGTGGGCCGACTCGAGCGCCGGAATGATCCCTTCGAGTTTGGAAAGCAGTTGAAACGCCTCCAACGCTTCGGTATCGGAAACTGAAACATACGCGACGCGTTCCGAGTCGTGCAGGAATGCGTGTTCCGGGCCGATCGAAGGATAGTCGAGACCTGCCGAAATCGAATGTGTCGTGGCCACCTGCCCGTTGTCGTCCTGCAAAACGTAGCTCATCGTGCCTTGCAACACTCCCGGACGGCCGCCGCCCGTGCTGTTGAATCGCGCGGCGTGTTGGCCCAGGTCGTTACCCGCGCCGCCTGCTTCTACACCGATCATCCTGACACCGGCATCAGCAAGAAACGGATGAAACAGTCCGATCGAATTTGATCCACCACCGACACACGCGATCAGAACGTCAGGCAAACGTGCTTCGCGTTCCAAAATCTGCGCGCGCGCTTCACGTCCGATCACGCTTTGAAAATCGCGCACCATCAATGGATACGGATGTGGGCCAAGAGCACTGCCCAACAGGTAGTAAGTATCGGTAACGTTCGTCACCCAATCGCGTAACGCTTCGTTTATCGCGTCCTTCAACGTACGCGAACCGGCGTTTACTTCTCGCACTTCAGCGCCGAGCAACTGCATGCGAAAGACATTCAAGGCCTGGCGACGCATGTCTTCGGCGCCCATGTAGACCACGCAATTCAAGCCAAACAGCGCGCAGACGGTTGCCGTGGCAACACCGTGCTGGCCGGCGCCGGTTTCGGCAATGATGCGTTGCTTGTTCATGCGGCGTGCGAGCAGCACCTGGCCGATGGTGTTGTTGATTTTGTGTGCGCCTGTGTGGAGAAGATCTTCGCGCTTGAGATAGATCGTTGCACCGCCGCAGTAGTCTGTAAGTCGGGCGGCGTGGAAAAGAGGTGTTGGGCGTCCGGCGTAGTTGTGTAAGAGATTTTGAAGCTCTGATTGAAAGGATTCGTCGTCTCTGCTTGCGAGGTAAGCGGCAGTCAGTTCTTCGAGCGGCGCCATGAGGGTTTCCGGCACGAAGCGTCCGCCGTACCGGCCCCAGTGACCGAGGAAATCAGGTTGTGTGATTGGAGATGACATCACATTTATGTTTATAGTTCAAACCCGCGTTCAGAGTTCAAGCTTTAGCTTGTGTTTCGAAGCAGCAACCTAAAGGTTGAACTCTGAACGCGGCTTGAACTCTGAACGCGAGTTCTATACGCCGGGAAGCTTTTCCTGCAAGGGTGGTGCGACTGAAACTCGATCGCGCCCGGCGTTCTTCGATACGTAAAGCGCATCGTCGCTGGCGGAGTAAAGCATGCGCTCGGAAGTCGCGTTCTCAGGACATCCCGCCACGCCGATACTGACCGTCACACTGCCAACGCCCTCGACGCGTTTTCCACCCAGCACGACTCTCAATCTCTCAGCCGCCGCAACTGCGCGCTGGAGATCGACGCCCGCGAGTAACAACCCAAACTCTTCACCGCCGAGCCGCGCAGCCGTGTCGTTGTCGCGCGAAACTTCCCTCAACGTTTGCGCGATCTGGCGAATCACCATGTCGCCAACCGGGTGTCCAAACCTGTCGTTGATCGGCTTGAGGTGATCGATATCAAGCATCAGCAACGCACACGGAACTCGATAACGTCGCCAGCGTTCAACCTCGCGAGAGAGTGCGACTCGAAAGCGGCGGCGATTCGCCAGGCCGGTGAGCGAATCGAGATCTGCATCGGCACGCAGCCGATCGATCTTTTGTCGAAGCAGCACCAACTGCTCAGTCCTTTCGATCAAAAGGTCAAACTCAGCGTCGAAGGTGAAATAATCAAACGCGCCTTCGACCATCGCCGCACGACGTAAAGCAACTGTCGACGGTTCCGTTCCGGTCAACACGAGTGGAATTCCGTCTTCCGACTGTGCGAGCAGTTTTGAGAGCTCCCTGATCCTCAATCCACGAGCTTCGGTGTGTGCAATGACTACGTGTGGACGCGTTCGGGTAAGCGACACCATGGCGGCGGTGCCGTTGGAAACGCCGAAAACGTCGATGCCTCTCGCCGAGAGGGTCTCGACAAATTGCGCCTCTCGTTCGTCTGCGATCAGCAAAACCCGGCCACGGGCGCGATCTGAGGGTCGGGTAGTGGGTTCTTTTTCAGGCCGCGGGGTCATATTTAGAGCTGTAGCCGATAAATCAAATAAGCCGGTACGGGGAGGTGAATCTGCAAGATTTTGGGGCAAGGTCTAGAATACTCTGCGACGCTGGGGAAACGTCAAGTTAGGACACTCCGCGCGGCGTCCACAAAAGCACGCAGCCGCGCGTGGTTTTTGATGCCGGGTTTGTCTTCGAGTGCGCTGCACGCATCGACTGCG
This sequence comes from Pyrinomonadaceae bacterium, assembly GCA_036280855.1. Classification (GTDB taxonomy): domain Bacteria; phylum Acidobacteriota; class Blastocatellia; order Pyrinomonadales; family Pyrinomonadaceae; genus PSRF01. The sequence goes on from DASUPZ010000062.1 coordinate 6,448, forward strand.
AAAGGACGCACCGTCCCGATTGCCTCGGCAATGTTCTCTGGTGAAAGACCGCCGGCGAGGAAAAGTTTCCTGCGGAGCTGGTTGACTTGCTTTGCGATGGACCAGTCAAACCGCCGGCCAGTGCCGCCACGTAGTGCGTTGTCTTTCGTGTCGAGCATAATGGCGTCGGTCGGGTAAGCATGGACCATCTGGGCGTCGAAGTTGGTTGATACAGCAAGCGTTTTGATAACAAACCGGTCTGCGAGTTCGCGGCAATAGCCGGGGGATTCGTCGCCGTGGAGTTGTAAAGCTGCGACTCCGGCTTCGGTCGCAATGTTTCTTACGGATTCCGGAGTTTCTTCGTTCACAAAAACACCGACGGTCATGAGCTCACCGGGAAGCTGGTCGATGATCTCACGAGCATTCTGCGGGGTGATGTAGCGCGGGCTGGGTTTGTAGAAATTGAATCCGAGAGCATCCGCGCCCGCGGCTACGGCTGCGAGTGCGTCGTCGAGATTGGTGATGCCGCAGATCTTAATCAGGGTCATGCTCGGAGTTCGCGTAATGTTTGCTCGGGATTACCGGCGCGCATCAATGTTTCGCCGATTAAGAATCCGCGGTAACCGGCGTCGTGCAAACGGCGCAAATCAGCGGCGCTACGCAGGCCGCTTTCGCTGATTAAAACGCATTCGCGCGGTGCTTGCGGCGCGAGGGAGATTGAAGTCGCGAGTGAGACTTCAAACGTGCGCAGGTCGCGATTGTTTACGCCGATCAGATTTGCGCCGCAGGTTGCGGCTCGTTTCATTTCGTCGCTCGTGTGGACTTCGACGAGTGCGTCGAGATTTAACTCGTCTTCGGCGAGTGTTCGGAGGCGCTGTAGAGTCTCGTCGTCAAGAGCGGCGACGATCAGGAGGATCGCATCCGCGCCTGCGGCTGCCGACTCGTAGACCTGATAGTCGTCGAATACGAAATCTTTTCGCAGAGTTGGTAATGTGACGGTGGCTTTTGCGCTGCGGAGATCGTCGAGCGAGCCTAAGAAATAATCTTCTTCGGTGAGCACGGATATTGCGGCCGCGCCGCCGGCGTCGTAGCTCGTCACAACTTGCGTGAGGTCTGCATCTGCGCGGATTGGGCCCTTTGAAGGCGAGCGGCGTTTGAATTCGGCGATAATGTTGATGTGGTTTGCGCGCATAGCCTCGCGCAGCGCATGTGGCTTCCGCGGACGATCGGCGAGACGGCGCATCTCTTCAAGCGGCGCGACTTTCTTCGCCGCTTCCACACGCTCTCGCTTCTTCGCGATTATTTCTGCAAGGACGTTCATGCCTAAGTATTTTTAACCACGGATGACACGGATTTAAAAATCGGATTTCCGATCCGTGTCATCCGTGGTTCGTGACTTCGACTAGCCGCTCGAGCTTTTCGAGGGCGAATCCGCTATCAATCGAATGCGCTGCGAGTTTGGCGCCCTCGTGCAAATCCGCGGATGCGCCGCCCAGCATCAGGGCCGCCGCGGCATTCATGATCACTAACGCGCGGGCTTCGTCGGTTCGCGAGCCGTCCAACACCGCCCGCACGATCGCGGCATTTGCTTCCGTGTCACCACCGCGCAAGTGGTCCAACGTGCGCGCCTCAAACCCAAAATCCTCCGGCGCGATCTGAAGGCTCCTCACTACCCCATCCTGCGCCTCGGCAACGTGAGTCTTACCCGCGAGGGTGATCTCATCCAAACCATCTTCACCATGGACCACCCACGCGCGCTCCGTCCCGAGCGCCGCCAGCACCTGGGCCAGCCGCTCCGCCAGATCCTTTCGCCACACGCCGATGATCTGCCGCGGCGCGCCTGCCGGATTACTCAACGGCCCGAGCAGATTGAACGTCGTGTGTACCCCAAGCTGCCGGCGAATTCCCGCGACTCGTGCCGTCGCGCCATGATAGAGCGGCGCAAACATGAAGCAGATCCCGATCTCGTTAAGCGCATTCTCAGAGATCTCCGGAATTGCCGAAACATTCACACCCAACGCCGTCAGCAGATCCGCGCTCCCCGATTTGCTGCTCGCCGCGCGATTGCCGTGTTTCGCAACCGGCAACCCGGCGCCCGCGATCACAAATGCCGCTGCGGTTGAGATGTTGAAAGTCTTCGCCCGGCTCGATCCGGTTCCTGCAGTGTCGATAAAACACGGATGTTTTGAACTCACGCGAAGTGCTCGCGAGCGCAAACCTTCGACGAGCCCGGTCAACTCTTCGACCGTTTCGCCTTTCGTTGCGAGCGCAACGAGGGCACCCGAGATCTGCGCATCCGTAGCTTCAGCATCGAGCAACGCTTCGAGCAACTGGAAGGCCTCTTCACGGTCCAGATCCTCGCGACGAACCAGCCGCCCAAGAAATTCTGTTAAGCGATGATTAGACATTGTCGTGAGGTTACAGTTTCAGGAAGTTTGCCAGCAGTTGCTTGCCGTCAGACGTCAGGATCGATTCAGGATGAAACTGAACGCCTTCCACTTTCAACTCGCGATGACGCAAACCCATGATGACGTTGTCAGCCGTGGCCGCGGAAATCTCGAGGCAATCAGGCAGAGAATCCTTTTCGACGATGAGCGAATGATAGCGGCCCGCGAGAAACGGCTGTTGCAATCCCGTAA
>DASUPZ010000063.1:0-7874 GCA_036280855.1 Pyrinomonadaceae bacterium
TTGTTATCAATCGTGCGTGATCGCGACCAAAGCGGCGCCAGGCCGCCGCACTCCAAGGAGGTGCATTTGGTGATGCTGGCGTCCCGCGCTATTATTCTGAGTTTTCGATAAGCGCAGGATTCGCGTCTGTATGCCTGAAGAAGCTATTCAAGTTAAGGGAGCCCGCGTTAACAACCTCAAGAACGTCTCCTTTTCCATTCCCATCAACCAGATGACCGTCGTAACCGGCGTCAGCGGCTCGGGCAAGTCTTCGCTCGCCTTCGACACGATCTACGCCGAAGGCCAGCGACGCTACGTCGAATCGCTCTCCGCTTACGCACGACAGTTTCTCGAGCGGATGGACAAGCCCGACGTCGACGAAATACACGGCATCGCTCCCGCAATCGCGATCCGGCAAAAGAACTCGACACGCAATCCACGCTCGACCGTCGGCACACAAACTGAGATCTACGACTACCTCCGTCTTCTCTTTGCGCGTGTCGGGCAAACGTTTTGCCGGGTTTGTGGACGGCTCGTCACGCGCGATTCGCCCGACTCGATCGCAGACGAAGTTCTTACGGAACTCTCCGAAGGCACGCGTTTTTACGTGCTCTTCCCTGCTTCCGCAGGATTGAGCGAACCTCAGCAGGAAGGCAAAAAGTCGCGACGCCGCGAGTCGCGGCAATGGGTCACCGCGCACCTCATGAGTCTCATGCAGCGAGGTTTTACGCGGCTCTTTGTAAACGGTCAAACGATCGATCTGCAATCGCCGGACGACTACCCGCGCGACGACTTCAAAGACGTGTACGTCCTCGTCGATCGACTCGCCGCACGTCCAGACGTTCGGCAGCGTCTGGTCGATTCGCTCGAGATCTGTTTCCAGGAAGGACACGGCACCGCCCTCGTCGAAAGCGCAGAGACGGATCCGAAACGCCTGTGGTTCTCAGAACGATTCGAATGCAAGTACGACCACACTGTCTACGCCACTCCGGAACCACGACTCTTCAGTTTCAACAATCCTTACGGCGCGTGCCCGACGTGCCAGGGTTTTGGAAACACGATCGGGCTCGATCTCAATCTCGTCATCCCAAATCCAGGCTTGTCACTCAAAGACGGCGCGATTGAACCCTGGACCAAGCCGCAGCACGAGTGGGCCATGACGGAGCTGAAACAGTTTTGTCGCTCCGAAAAGATCCCGATGAACGTGCCGTTCAATCAACTCGCGCGCTCCGATCAGAATGCGATCATCGAAGGTCGCGGCGACTGGGCCGGCGTGCGCGGGTTTTTCGATTGGATGGAGACGAAGAAGTACAAGCTGCACGTTCGTGTTTTTCTGTCGAAGTATCGCGGCTACACGTTGTGTCCTGATTGTGGCGGCGGACGCCTGCGCCAGGAAGCACGCGACGTGAGAGTCGGTGAGCGCACGTTGCCTGAAGTGTGCTCGCTTTCGATCAAGGATGCGGCTGAGTTTTTCGACAAGTTGCAACTTTCAACCGAGCAAACTGCAATCGCCGAGAGAATCCTTTTCGAAGTGCGGCGGCGACTGCGATTCCTCGTCGAAGTCGGTCTCGACTATCTGACTCTCGATCGTCTCGCTTCGACACTCTCAGGCGGTGAAGCACAACGGATTCAACTCGCGACCAACCTCGGTTCGTCCCTCGTCGGCGCGCTTTACGTACTCGACGAACCATCGATCGGTCTGCACCCGCGTGACAACGATCGACTCATCAAGCTGCTGAAAAACCTGCGCGACATCGGTAACACGGTTTTAGTTGTCGAACACGATGCCGAAATGATGCGTTCCGCCGATCACATTCTCGACATCGGCCCTGCTGCAGGCGAACTCGGCGGCCGCGTGATGTACGAAGGCGACTTCAAGGGCCTGCTCGCCGACGAGACTTCGCTGACCGCGCGTTACCTGCGCGGCGATGCCGAAATCAAGGAACCGAAGCAGCGCCGGACGATCCAGAAACGCAAGCTGTTTATCCAGGGCGCCGCCGAACACAATCTCAAATCGATCGACGTCGAGATCCCGCTCGACATGCTGGTTTGCGTAACCGGCGTCAGCGGATCGGGCAAGTCCACGCTGATTCACGACTGCCTTTACGCAGGATTGAAGAAGCAACGTGGTGATTGGCAGGGACAGGTCGGGGCTTTTCAGAAACTCGAAGGCGGGCAGTTTGTTGACGACGTGATCCTCGTGGACCAATCGCCCATTGGACGAACGCCTCGTTCGAACCCGGTAACTTACATCAAAGTCTACGACGCGATACGTGAAGTGTTTTCCCTGACGCGTGAAGCTCAGGCACGTGGATTCGATCCTTCACACTTCTCGTTCAATCTTCCCGGCGGGCGTTGTGAAGTTTGCCAGGGCGACGGCACGGTCACAGTGGAAATGCAGTTTCTCGCGGACGTCGAGCTGGTTTGCGAGGAGTGCAAGGGAACACGTTTCAAACAGCAGATCCTCGACATTCGTTATCGCGGCAAGAACGTTCACGAAGTGCTCAACATGACGGTTCGCGAGGCGATCACGTTCTTTCGTGAAGTGCCGAAAGTTACGAACCGTTTGCGCGTCCTCGACGATGTTGGTCTTGGATACTTGCGCCTGGGCCAATCGGCGACTACCTTGTCCGGCGGCGAAGCGCAGCGGATCAAGCTCGCCGCTCATTTGCTGAAAAGAACGGGCGCGAAAACGCTTTACATCTTTGACGAGCCGACTACGGGCCTGCACTTCGACGACATCAACAAGCTGCTCGCCGCATTTCGCGCGTTGATCGACGCGGGTGGTTCGTTGCTCGTGATCGAACACAATCTCGACGTTATCAAAACGGCCGATCACGTCATCGATCTCGGCGCCGAGGGCGGCGATGCGGGTGGCTACGTAGTCGGCATCGGAACGCCGGAAGACATAATGAATCTTCCGGGCTCGTACACCGGTCGATTTCTCCGCGACTATCTTGCGAAAACAAACGGGCACATCAAGTAGGATCCCGCTCCGGCGGCGGATGCTCTACCTCGGAGTTATCTACGTCGTCTTTCTGCTGCTGCTGGTCTCCGTCGAACTGATCACACGTCTCGCGCTGCCGCATGTTTCGAGTCTCGATCTCTTTGTCGCCACTCCACAGCAACGGATGCAAGTCGCGGATGAGAAGCAGTCGGGAATCTTCGAAGGCGATCCGTTGCTGTTGTGGCGTTTGCGGCCTAGCCTCAATCGCGCGTACTGGGATTTCACGCTCGTCTCGACAAACGCGCAGGGTTTTCGCGCGGACTATCCGATTGAGGAGAAGCCGGCGGGCACTTTCCGGATTGTTTGTCTTGGGGATTCGGTAACGTTTGGTTATCGCGTTCCGCCTGTGTGGCCGGAGCGGCCGAACGATTACAACCCTGAGTGGCTTCCCTATCCGATGCTGCTCGAGAAGGAGTTGAGGAAGGCGAATCCGAATCGAAGTATCGAAGTGTTTCCGATGGCTGTTCCCGGATACACGACGCACCAGGGTCTCGCGTGGTTGCGCCGCGACATCGAGCATCTTCAACCTGACGTGGTGATTGCGAGTTTTGGCTGGAACGACGCGAGCGTCAGCGATGTTTCCGATCGCGAGGCGATTGACACGCGCTGGTCTACAGTTGCGATTCGCTGGCTGGTCGATCACAGCCAGGCATTTGCGCATGCGACGCGCTGGTTGCGATCGCGAAATGGACCACCCGCGAGTTTCCCGACGCCGAAGCCACGTGTTTCAGAGACTGAATACATCGAGAACTTCAAGGCGATCGTGAATCTCGCACGCGAGCATCGTGCGCCGGCGATCGTGATTGGCGCGCCGTATCGCGACAGCACCACGAACCCACCCGAGGCGCAGTTGATGAGCGCGTATCGCAGGGCGCTGAAGTCGGCGATGCAGGAGAGTCAAACGCCTTATCTCGAAGTTCTCGAGCTGACGGAAGCAGCGGGAACTGTCAACGAAGGTTTCTTTGGGGAACTGATTCATCCAAACCACATGGGCCACCGGTTGATGGCGTCCGAGCTTTTGAAGCTGATGTCGGAGCGAAGGCTGTTGGGGGATTTACAGGTTCCTCAATTTATTCCGTAAAATTAGCCGCGGATGACGCGGATCTTTTGTTGGAGGTTAAGCATGAGTCTTGGTAAACAGATCGTCGCGGATCTGACAACGGCGATGAAAGCGCAGGACGCGCCGCGCACGTCCACACTGCGCATGGTGAAGGCGGCGATGATGAACCGACAGATCGAGAAAGGCTCCGAGCTGGATGACGACGACATGCAGAAGCTCCTGCGCTCCCTGGTCAAGCAACGCCGCGACTCGATCGAGCAATACGAAAAGGCAGGACGCGCAGAACTCGTCGCCAAAGAGCAGGCTGAGATCGATGTGATTGAGACGTATCTGCCACAGGCGGCCTCACAGGAAGAGATTGAACAGGCGGTCGTGGCTGCGATTGCAGAGACGGGCGCGAGTTCGATGAAAGACATGGGCAAGGTAATGAAGGCAACACAGGCAACTCTGGCGGGCAAAAACGCCGACGGCAAGACGGTGAGCGAGGTCGTGAAGGCCAAGCTCGCAAGTTGACAGGATTTCAGGATTAGCAAGATTAACAGGACCGTTTTACGCGTTTGCCTCTACCGTCCGCTTTCCGTATAATTCACGGCTTGCTCGAAGGCACGGGTTCTCGTCCGGTGGGTTTCGCGCCCACTTTTTCTTTTGTACGAGAAACCGCGGAGATGGCATGGCGAACGAATCGATTGCAGCGCGGGTTGAAGAATTAGCCGAACAAGTTGCAATCGACCATGGCCTCGAGCTGGTTCACGCCGAGGTAGCCGGCCCCGAGAACAAGCCGATTGTTCGTATATTCATTGATAAGCCGCAAGGTGTGACCCACGAGGATTGCTCGGAAATGAGCACTCATCTGGGGACGATTCTGGATGTAGAAGACTTTATTCATGCTCCCTACACCCTGGAAGTATCGTCGCCGGGTATCGAAAGAGGTCTTTATAAACGCGCTGACTACGAACGGTTCGCAGGCAGCAACGCAAAGTTGAAAACGCGCCAGCCGATCGGCGGCCAGCGTAATTTCCGGGGTCGTTTGCTCAGACTTGATGGCGACGACATACTTTTTGAAGATCGAACCAGCGGGCAGGTGCGTGTTCCGCTCGACTGGATCACCAAGGCAAACCTCGAGGTGGATGTAAACGAGGAACTGCGCCGCGCAGCCACTAAAACAGAGAAACTTTCATGAGTTCATCGATTGCACAGAATATCGAGGCGCTTTGCCAGGAGCAGGGTATCGAACGCGACCTGGTGATCGAAGCTATGAAGGAGGCGGTTAGAGCCGCTGCCAAGAAGCAGTTTCGATCAGGTGAAGATATTCAAGTTGACTGGAACGCTGAGACCGGAATCGAGCTCTCGGCGTCCAAAGTCGTCGTTGACGAAGTTGAAAATCCGGCCACTGAACTCTCTATCGTCGAAGCTCGGGAACTGGCCGGCGATGAAGTCGAACTGGGCGACGCACTGCTGCTGCCGCTGCCCATGGAGGAATTAGGGCGTATCGCTGCACAAACAGCAAAACAGATCCTGTTCCAGAAAGTTCGCGATGCTGTTCGCAGCAACGTGTACGAGCAGTACATCGACAAGATCGGCGATCTTGTCAACGGATATGTCAAACGTTTTGAACGCGGCAACATCATCGTAGATCTCGGCAACCTGGAAGCAATCCTGCCACGGTCGCAGCAATCGCGCGGCGAGCAGTGGAACCAGGGCGAACGAATTCGAGTAGTCATCAATAACGTGTCGAAGGAATCCAAAGGACCACAGGTCGAAGTTTCGCGCACGTCTCCGGAGCTGCTTCTGCGACTCTTTGAGATGGAAGTGCCCGAGATTTACGACGGCACGGTCGTGATCAAGTCGGCCGTCCGCGAACCTGGAGAGCGCGCCAAGATCGCTGTGATGTCGAATGAACGTGACGTCGATCCGGTTGGCGCGTGCGTCGGTATGAAGGGTTCTCGCGTGCAGGCGATCATCCGCGAGTTGCGGGGCGAGAAGATCGACATCATCGAGTGGTCTGACGAGCCTTCGGTTTTTGCCGCAAACGCGCTTTCACCGGCCAAAGTCAATCAAGTCAGGATCACTGACATTGAAAATCGCCAGATGGAAGTCATCGTCAACGAAGATCAGCTTTCACTGGCAATCGGTAAGCGCGGCCAGAACGTGCGGCTCGCGACCAAGCTCGTCGGCTGGAACATCGACATTCGCAGCGAGGAAGAGATCAAGCGCGAAGTCACCGAGCAGATGGGTGCTCTCATTGCTTCCGGCGAAGCGGTGCCGCTCTCGGCTATCGAAGGCGTCACACCGCAACAGGCTGACGCTCTCGCGGAACACGGCATTAACGATATCGACGCGCTTGCACAAACCACGGTTGACGATATCGTCGAGTTCCTCGACGTGAGTTTGGACGACGCGGAAGTCATCCTGAACGCTGCGCAGGCAGTCGTCGCATTGCGAAATCGTAGTATCGGTGAAGGTGAAGAGACGGGAGAACAGCACGCAGTTTCAGCAGAGTTCGACGAGTCGATGCACGAAGAAGTCGAGCCTTCACTAGAGTCAACTGCCGCTGGTTATGACGAAGCCGTTGAGAACGGTGTTCCGTTCGGGGCTGAACCTGACATCAGCGCGTGGGAATCAGCCGATCCGGTGTCACTCACCGAAGCCGAGCCGATTCCGGCCGACGAGATAGTGTTACAGGAAGCCGGCCGCGACTTGCGGCCTGACACAATCACGCCGTCTCCTGACGTAACTTCTTCGGGCGTCGAAGCCTTCGAAGCCATTGAAGAAGTTGCGGCGGAAGTTTTGGCGGAAGAAGAAGAGTTTGCTTCAGAAGCCACCACCGCCGATGAAGCAGAAACGCCGGCTCCCGCAGAATCGGAAGATGCTGCATCAGGCGGGAGTGGGGACGATGAGAAGCAGTGATGCAGCCACGTAGTAACAACGCAATTGCGGTCTGTTTGGGCCGTTTGTGTTGCCCGCTTAGCCCCTTCTGTCACGCGCCGAATCTCTGATCCGACGCCTGGAAGTGATTGGGGCCGAGTGGTTCCCAATCACTTTAGGTTGTCGGGACGCATAAACAAGCGTCTGAGAAGGAGTGCATGACAGTTTCCTCGAAAGTTCGTATTTACGATCTCGCCAAAGAATTAAAGCTCGACACAAAGCGACTCATCGAAGAGGTGCGCCGTGAAGGTGTGGACGTCAGCGTTCCCTCCAACTCGGTGTCGAAAGAGCTGGCTGAGAAGATTCGGAACAAGTACTTTCCGAAGAAAGAGACAACGGCCAAGCGCGTGGTCAAAGTAGTGAAGCGCGCGGTCCTGCCCACGCCGGAAGCGCCCGTGGTCGAAGCCGCTGAAGCCGCCGAAACCGCCGAAATAGAGGCCCACGAGCCCGCACCGGTTGTTACTGCTCCGCCGGCCGAGGTTGAAGCGCCCGCCCCGGCTTCTGCTCCCGCTCAGCAACCTACTGTTAAGCCACCGCCCATGCGGCTCGTTAAGAAGTTGAGTCCGCCGCCCGCACGCGCCGAAGCGCCGGTAATTGAGGAAGCTCCTCCTACGCCGCCCGTCGAGGAAATAGCACCGCCTGTGGCCGCTGCTCCTGTTGAGCCGCCTGTAGTGGTTGAAGAACCAGTTATGGCGCCGGAAATTGTCGCGCCAACCAACGGCGCAGAAGTAGTTAAACCTGTGCCGCAACAACCACCACCACCTTCGCGACAAGTCAGAGTCTTGCGACCCACTGCGGCCGCACTCAACGCCGGCATTCGACCGGGCGAGCGTGCACCTGTGCCGACTCCGCCCCCTGCCATCGTGCCGAAGGAACGGGTGGATCAACGCCAGTCGAGAGGCA
>DASUPZ010000064.1:0-3539 GCA_036280855.1 Pyrinomonadaceae bacterium
GGCTGCCGTCCTCGTGCCGCGCCAGTCAGTAAACGTTCCACCGGCTTCCTCGATAATCGGCAACAGCGCCGCGCAGTCCCACAAATTCATCACCGGATCAAGCATCACATCAGCGCGGCCGGTTGCCACAAGCACGTAACCGTAACAGTCGCCCCACGTCCGGCTTGTCCTCGCTCGCTTTTGCAACAACTCGCCCGCCCGGCCAAACCCGTAACGCTCACACGCCGAAAAGTCGGTACACAACAACAACGCATCCTCGAGTTTGCTCGTCGTCGAAACGCCAGCCGGCTCGCCGTTGAAAAAACATCCAACACCTTTTGCCGCTGCCACAAGCTCGCCGAGCGGCGGTATGTTGATCACGCCAACCATCATCTCTTCTTCGAATTCGAGCGCAATCAACACTCCGTAAAACGGAACGCCATGCACAAAAGCAAATGTGCCGTCGATCGGATCGACTATCCAGCGCCGCCCGGATCTTCCCTGCGACTCACCCTCTTCCTCGCCGAGCACTGCATCATCAGGGAACCGCTCCGCGATCTGCCTGCGCAGGTACGATTCAGCCTGCCGATCGGCGATCGTGACGTAACTGCCGTCAGCCTTCGTGTCAGTCTCCGGCTTGCGTCGAAAGTACTCCAACGTAATGTCGCCAGCGCCTTTTCCGAGTTTGACTGCAAACTCCATCAACTCCCTGAGCTCGTCATTACCTGGCTTCACGCATGCCTCCACTTTGCCTTCGCTGCTTCAACTCATTCGCAATCTCTTCAAGTGTGACGCCACGCGCGACGAGCAGCACGAGCAGGTGATAAATCAGATCCGAGGCTTCTGCTACCAGCCCGCTGTCGTCATCGTTCTTTGCGGCTATGATCGTTTCGGCAGATTCTTCGCCAAGCTTCTTCAGAATCTTATCGATGCCTTCGTCGAAAAGATATGTGGTGTATGAACCCGCCGGACGCTCGCGTTCGCGATCGCTGATCAACTGATACAGACGCGGTAACAACGAACCCAGAGTTTCATCCTGGGTTACGTTGAAACATGAAACGCTCCCCGTATGACACGCAGGGCCTGCAGGCTTCACTAAAACAACAATCGCATCGCCGTCGCAATCGAGTGCCAGGCTCACGACCTCCTGCGTGTTACCCGACGTAGCGCCCTTGTGCCAGAGCTCCTGCCGCGAGCGCGACCAGAACCACGTTTGCTTTGTTTCGATCGTGCGAGCGAGGCTTTCCTGGTTCATGTAAGCGAGCATGAGCACTTGGCGAGTCTCAGCATCTTGCACGATCGCGGGAACCAGCCCGCGCTCGTCAAACTTGATCTCGTTGAGGTTGATCTCGCTCATCTCACTTCCAAGCCTCGGCCTCTGAGATAACTCTTCACATCGCCGATCGACAACTCGCCGAAGTGAAACAACGACGCCGCGAGCACGGCACTTGCGCCGCCCGCGGTGAGTGCATCGTAAAAGTGTTCGACCTTTCCGGCTCCGCCCGAAGCGATCACCGGAATTCGCACGCTACTCGAAACCGCGCGCGTCAACTCGATGTCGTAACCCGCGCGCGTGCCGTCGCAGTCCATGCTCGTCAAAAGAATCTCGCCGGCGCCTAGTCGTTCGGCGGTGATGGACCACTCGGTTGCGTCGCGTCCGGTGTTGCGACGACCGCCGTGCGTGTAAACGTCCCAACCGCCTTCACGCCTGCGCGCGTCTATCGCGACTACGACACACTGGCTGCCAAACGTTTCTGCGCAGGCACTGATCAACTGTGGATCTTCGAGTGCGGCAGTGTTCAGCGTGATCTTGTCGGCGCCCGCGCGGAGTATGGCGCGAATGTCTTCGACCGACCTTAATCCGCCGCCGACGGTGAACGGAATGAATACCTCATCGGCAACGCGACGCACCAGCCCCGCAACGATGTCGCGACGATCCGAGGAGGCGGTGATATCGAGAAACGTTAGTTCATCGGCGCCTTCAGAGTCGTAACGCTTGGCCTGCTCAACCGGATCGCCGGCGTCTGTGAGGGAGACAAACTTGATCCCCTTCACCACACGGCCATTATCGACATCGAGACACGGGATGATTCTCTTCGCAAGCATTTGACAGGATTAACAGGATTTTCAGGATTAGCAGGATTCAATCATGTAAATCTTGTTAATCCTGAAATCCTGTCCAGAAGTTCTTAAGCATTCGCAGTCCGACAGACTGACTCTTCTCGGGATGAAACTGTACGCCGCAGATGTTTTCTTTAGCGACGACGGAGGCATATTTTCCACCGTAGTCCGTCGCTCCGGCGATTACTGTTTCATCCCCGGGCGCACAATAATACGAGTGCACGAAGTAGCAGAACGATCCATCATCCACACCTTCAAACAACTCGTGCTGCCGGCGCTGATAAATCCGATTCCACCCAACCTGCGGCACCACCAAATCAACCTCAAAACGCCGCACTCGCCCACGCAACAATCCCAACCCAGGCGTCGATCCAAATTCTTCCGACTCGTCAAACAGCAACTGCATCCCAACACAAACTCCAAGCACCGGCGTTCCCGCCTCCGCTCGCTCGCGCACCAAACGATCAAAGCCTCTTTCGCTCAGCGCCTTCATGCACGCCGCAAACGCGCCGACACCCGGCAACACCAATCGTTCCGCCGCACGCAACTCATCTTCGTTCGCAGTGACAGCAGCCTCGCATCCTGTCGCAGCAAACGCCTTCTCCACCGAACGCAAATTCCCAACTCCGTAATCAATGATCGCAACTTTCACAACAAACCTTTCGTGCTCGGAATACCAGTGATGCGACTATTACGCTCCACCGCCTGGCGCAATGCGCGCGCCGACGCCTTGAACGTTCCCTCGAGAATGTGATGAGTGTTGCGACCACGCAGGCAATCAATATGCAGATTGAGCCTCGCGGTTTCAGCAAACGAGCGCCAGAAGTGTTCGGCGAGCTCGACCGAGAAGTTTCCGATCATCTGTCGCCGCGTCTGAACTTCGTAAACAAGATAAAAGCGGCCTGACAAATCGATCACCGATCTGCACAGCGCTTCATCCATCGGCACGAGGGCTTCGCCATAACGATTGATGCCAGCCTTGTCTCCGAGCGCCTGGACGAGGGCCTGGCCCAACGTGATTGCAATGTCTTCGACGGAGTGATGATCGTCGATCTCGAGGTCGCCCTTACACTCGACCAGCAAATCGAACAGCCCGTGCTTCGCAAACAGTTCCAGCATGTGTTCGAGAAACGGCACGCCGATGGCGATGCTCGAACGTCCGCTGCCGTCGAGATTCAGCTCCACACGGATGTCCGTTTCCTTCGTCTTGCGATGAACACTCGCGACTCGCTCCATGTTTTTAGCTACAGGTTTCACGGATTTTTTCCAGCAGGTAATCATTCTCCTCAGGCGTGCCGACACACACCCGGAAATAATCTCTCAACATCGGATAACCACTCACATCACGAACAAGAATGTCGCGCTCCAAAAGATCGCTGAAGATCTTCTTCGGATCTCTATCAGATTTAACCACCATAAAATTTCCGCGTGAATCCACA
>DASUPZ010000065.1:0-6708 GCA_036280855.1 Pyrinomonadaceae bacterium
ACGTAACCGAGAAAAAGAAAGCGGAGACGGCGCTGCGCATCAGCGAGGATCGTTATCGCGATCTCGTAGACAACTCTCACGAGCTCATCTGCACACACGATCTCGAGGGCCGTGTGCTTTCAGTGAATCCCTGGGCTGCGCGTGTGCTCGGTTACCCGCAAAACTCCCTGGTGGGGATCAACATCCGTGACGGGTTGTTGCCCGAGTATCGCGAGAGGTTTGATGAATACCTGCACACGGTGAAGACCGAAGGCTCGGCGCGCGGCGTAATGAAGGTCCGCACTGCAACCGGCGAGATCAGGCTCTGGGAATACTACAACACGCTGCGCACCGAAGGCGTAGAGACACCGATTGTGCGCGGCATGGCCCACGATGCGACGGAACGTCGCCAGGCGTTGAAGCGCGAGAAAGAAGCGCGGCTCGAGGCTGAAGCCGCGAATCGCGTCAAAGATGAGTTTCTCTCGACACTCTCGCACGAACTTCGCACGCCACTCACCGCGATTATGGGTTGGGCCGACCTGCTGCTTCACGACGAAGTCGAGACTGACAAACAGCGGCAAGCCATCGAAACGATCTTTCGCAACGCGAATTCGCAGTGCCAGTTGATCAACGATCTGCTCGAAGTGTCGCGAATCATCACGGGCAAGCTGCGTCTCGAGTTCGTCGCGTGCGAGCTTCATTCGGTGATCGAGGCCGCCGTGGAAAGCATCCGGCCAACGGCCGAAGCGAAGGGCGTGCGGCTGCAGGTGTTGCTCGAACCAAACGTCGGCCTTGTGTTTGGAGATCACGAGCGGCTTCAGCAGATCGTGTGGAACCTGTTGTCAAACGGCGTGAAGTTTACGCGCAAGGGCGGCCTGGTCCAGATCACGCTGCAAAAGATCAATTCGCACGTCGAGATCGTTGTGAGCGACACGGGCGTGGGCATCAAGCCGGATTTTCTACCGCACGTTTTCGATCGTTTCCGCCAGGCGGATGGTTCAACTACGAGGACTTACGGCGGGCTGGGATTGGGGCTCGCAATCGTGCGGCACCTGGTCGAGTTGCACGGCGGAACTGCGTTCGCGGAAAGTCCCGGTGAAGACCAGGGCTCAAAGTTCACCGTTCGACTGCCTGCCATGACGGCGCACGATCAAACCGTCGAAGAGGAATTTAGAAAACCTGCTATTGCGGCGACTGAAGTGCGCGACCAGTCACTGGCGTCGCTCGACAGTTTGCGCGTGCTCGTTGTCGACGACGAGTTTGACGCACGATCGTTGTTGTCGATGATGCTCGAACGATGTGGCGCAAAGGTGGTAGCGGTGAGCTCGGCGCGTGAAGGTTTGGAGTCGATCGAGAATTGGAAGCCTGACGTGTTGATTGCCGACATCGGAATGCCTGTCGAGGACGGGTACGGCTTGATCAGGAAAGTGCGCGCGCTTCCGAAGGAACGCGGCGGGCATACGCCCGCGCTCGCGTTGACGGCTTATGCGAGAACGGAAGATCGCGTGCGTGCGTTATCCGAAGGGTATCAGGTGCACCTGGCGAAGCCGGTGGACCGGTTTGAGCTTGCCGAGGTGGTGGCAAGTCTCGGGCAAAGATAGGTCCTATAGGACCTATACGACCTATTGTTGCGCTAGGGCGCGCAGCCGTACTCTGAATTTAGCGGGCGCCAGCGATGGCCATTGCGCGCGAGCATGTCATCCGCCTCTTTTGGACCATCGGTGCCGGCTTCGTAAACAGGCAATTCTTTCACGCCCTCTTGTTTCCACGCCTCGTCGATCGGCGTAATTAAACGCCACTGCGCCTCTGCTTCATCGCTGCGAATGAACAACGTCGCATCGCCCTGCATCACGTCGAGCAGCAACATCTCGTACGCATCAGGCGACTCGATCCCAAACGCCCGCTGATAACAAAAATCCATGTTGACGGTGCTCGTTCGCATTTCAAATCCCGGCAGCCTGGTTACAAACGACGCCGTGATCCCTTCGTCAGGCTGAATGCGCAAGATGATAACGTTTGCCGCCATATCTTCATCGGGTGTACGTGCAAACAACGCCTGTGGCGTGCGTTTCAGGTGCACTGCAATCTCTGTCAGGTTCCGTGCGAGACCTTTTCCGGTGCGCAGGTAAAACGGCACGCCCGACCAGCGCCAGTTTGAAATGTAAAACTCGACGGCTGCATAAGTCTCAGTTACAGATTCCTGAGAAACGCCCTCCTCCTCTTTGTAACCTTTCACTTGTTTCCCGTTGCTGCTGCCTGGTCCATACTGCGCGCGCACTGTACGTTCGGCAACCTGCTCAGGCTTGATGCGACGAATCGATCGCAACACCTGCACTTTTTCTTCCCTCACTGAATCTGCGTCGAAGGCGACTGGCGGCTCCATCGCCGTGAGTGTC
Source organism: Pyrinomonadaceae bacterium (assembly GCA_036280855.1). GTDB lineage: Bacteria > Acidobacteriota > Blastocatellia > Pyrinomonadales > Pyrinomonadaceae > PSRF01. Next base: position 2,376 of record DASUPZ010000065.1, read on the forward strand.
AGAAGTTGCAGCAGGTGGTTTGCAACCATGTCGCGCAAAGCTCCTGCATGTTCGTAATAACCCGCGCGCGAGCCGATGCCCTCCATTTCGGCCGCGGTGATCTCGACGTAGTCGACGTAGTTGCGGTTCCAGATCGGTTCAAACATAGAGTTTCCAAAACGAAAGACGAGTATGTTCTGGACCGTGCCTTTGCCGAGATAGTGATCGATGCGATAGACCTGGCTCTCTTTGAACACTTCCGCGATCGTGGCGTTGAGTGCTTTCGCGGATTCGAGATCGCTGCCAAAGGGTTTTTCGACGACGATGCGGCTCCAGTGGTCGTCTTCGTTGGCGAGGTTTGCGCTACCGAGGTTCTTCACGATCGTCGCGAAAATCGAGGGCGGCGTGGCGAAGTAGAAAAGGTGATTTTTGCTCGCGCCTTCCGAGGCGAGCTCATCGAGACGAGTCGCGATCCGGCGATAAGTATCTTCAGCATCGAGCTCACCGGCCATGTAGTGAAGACGTTTAGAAAATTCCTCCCATCTCTGTTCGTCGAGGTGCTTGATCTTTTTCGACTTCTCCAACGCCTCGCGCACGAGCGCTTTGAACTCGTCATCGCCCATCTCGCTTCTGCCGACGCCGAGGACTGCGACACCTTCGAGACAGCCTTCGCCGAGCAAACGACACAAGGCCGGCATGAGCTTTCGCTTCGTGAGATCGCCCGTCGCCCCAAAGATCACGACCACGCATGGTTCGGCATGCGGCAGCGGTGGTCGCTCCAACTGAACTGGTTCCGGTTCTACAATTATTGCTGACATGATCGTCTTTTATCCGTGTAATCCGCGGCTATTTCTTTTCCGCGTGCCCCCCAAATTGCAGCCTCATCGCCGACAAAACTTTGTTTGCGAAATCGGCCTCGCCTCGCGAACTGAAACGTTGAAACAGTGCCGCACTCAACACCGGCACCGGCACGCCTTCCTCGACTGCGGCGTTGATGGTCCAACGTCCCTCGCCCGAATCAGACACGCGTCCTGAGAAATCTTCCAACTGCGGACTCTCGAACAACGCAATCGCCGTCAGATCCAGCAACCACGACGAGATCACGCTTCCGCGTCGCCACAACTCGGTGATGTCCGCGATATTGAAGTCGTATTGGAAGTGCTCCGGATTACGCAACGGCGACGTTTCCGCGTCGGCACTTCTTTCCTCGTTGCCTTCGTTTGCGTGATGCAGCACGTTCAGGCCTTCGGCGTATGCGGCCATCAGGCCGTACTCAATTCCGTTATGGACCATCTTTACAAAGTGACCAGCGCCCGCTGCTCCACAGTGAAGATAGCCCTCGGCGGCAGTGCCTGCGTCAACCGGCCGACCCGGCGTGGGCGAAACAGTGTCACGTCCGGGCGCGAGTGTTTTGAAAATCGGATCGAGGAGAGTAACGGTTTCGGTTTCGCCTCCGATCATCTGGCAGTAACCACGCTCGAGTCCCCACACGCCGCCGCTGACGCCCACGTCGACATAATGAATATTTTTGGCTTTGAGTTCACGCGCGCGACGTATGTCGTCGATGTAGTAGGAGTTTCCGCCGTCGATGATCGTGTCGCCTGCAGCCACGATCGCGGCGAGCTCTTTGAGACTTTGATCGACGAGCGCGGCGGGTATCATCAACCAGATCGCGCGCGGCGCAGTGAGCTTCTCGACAAACTCGTTCAACGATGAACTGCCAACCGCGCCTTCGCCGGCGAGCATCTTCACTGCTTCGACATTTCGATCGTAAACAACGCACTCATGACCGCCGCGCAATAGACGCCGCACCATGTTGGCGCCCATTCGCCCCAATCCAATCATCCCAATCTGCATTTGATCCCCTCCTGAGGAAAGCTAAACATAAAGACACCGAGACACCAAGTTCAGCCACAGATTACGCAGATTACACAGATCAGATCGAATCTGCATAATTTGTGGATCGATCCGCGCCATCCGCGTTAATCTGTGGCTAAATTTTTCGAGGGAGCACTCAATATGAAGTGTTGGCAACTGCTGCTTTTATTAATTGTTTTCTCAGTTCCGGTAATGGCCCAAAGACCATTGGGCTCAGGCAAGATCGTGGATCTGACGCATCCTTTCGACGAATCGACCGTCTACTGGCCCACGGCACAAGGGTTCAAGCTCGATACCGACTTCGAAGGAATGACTGACAAAGGTTACTTCTATTCTGCCTATCGCTATTCGGCTGCCGAGCATGGCGGGACGCACCTCGACTCCCCCGTGCATTTTGCAAAGGACCGCTACACCGTCGATCAGATTCCTTTGCAACAGCTCATGGGCGCGGCCGTGGTGATTGACGTAACGAAGCAGGCGGGCGCAAACGCCGATTATCAAGTCAGCGTGGCTGATTTTCAGGAGTGGGAGAAACGTAACGGAAGAATCCCGCAAGGCACGATCGTGTTTTTGAGGACTGGTTTTGGCAAACACTATCCGGATCGGAAGAAGTATCTCGGCACTGACGAGCGTGGCGATGCTGCGGTGGCGAAGTTGCACTTTCCGGGGCTGGACCCGGCTGCGGCACGCTGGCTGACGCAGAACCGCTCGATCAAGGCGATCGGGCTAGACACGGCGAGCATCGACTACGGGCAATCGACGCTCTTCGAAAGCCATCGCATATTGTTTGAGAAGAACATTCCGGCATTCGAGAACGTGGCGAACCTGGACCAGCTGCCCGCGAAAGGCTTCTCGGTGATTGCGCTGCCGATGAAGATCAAGGGCGGCAGCGGCGGCCCACTGCGAATCGTGGCTTTGTTCTGATGGATCTCCGAGTTCTAAACAGCAAAGAAGATCTCGCACGAGCTGCGGCTGAGCATTTCGTAAGCAAGAGCAGCGAGGCAGTGGCTCAAAAAGGATCGTTCACGGTCGCGCTCTCCGGCGGCTCGACACCCAAAGCCCTCTACGAACTTCTGGTTGATCAGTTTTTCGATCAAATCCCGTGGGCCAACATCCATTTCTACTGGTCAGACGAGCGTCACGTTCCGCCGGACCATCCTGACAGCAACTACCGCATGGCAAACCAAGCGATGCTCTCGCGCGTGCCAGTTTCACCCGCGAACGTGCATCGCGTAATCAGCGAAAAACCAGCCGCGGATGCGGCCCGGGATTATGAAGACACGATTAAAGAGATCGGCGGAAATCCACGTTTAGATCTAATCCTGCTGGGGCTGGGGGCGGACGGGCATACTGCGTCGATCTTTCCGGGTTCCGAAGTTCTCGATGAAACAGAACGGCTCGTGGCCGCTCCGTGGGTGCAGAAATTAAATGCCTATCGCATCACGATGACGCTCCCGCTGCTAAACAACGGCGCATCAGTCGTGTTTCTCGTCAGCGGAGCTGAAAAAGCACAGATCGTGAAGGAAGTTCTGGAAGGTCCGGAAAAGTACCCGGCGCAGGCAGTTAAACCACACAACGGCGAGCTAATCTGGATGCTGGATCAGGATGCTGCATTCATCGTGTAAATCCTGAAAATCCTGCAATCCTGTCTAACTGGCCGACAGGATTTCATGACTCTCAGGGTGAGTTATCTTCCGTTGTTCGATCAGCAACTCCTCAAAAGCTTTCGCTGACAGCGCCTTGCTGAACAGAAAACCCTGCACGACGTCACATTCGAGCGCACTCAGATACTGAAGCTGTTCCTTCGTCTCAACGCCCTCAGCAATCACTGTGAGATCGAGCGCATGGCCCAGGTCGATGATCGCGCGCACAATCGCCGTGTCGTGCGGATCTTTGCAAACATCCGAAACAAACGTCCTGTCAATCTTCAACGTATCGATCGGAAACCGCTTCAAATAATTCAGGGACGAATAACCCGTTCCAAAATCGTCGATCGCGACCCTGATGCCCATCAGCTTCAACTCGTGCAACTTCTCGATCGCCTCTTCCGGATCTTTCATGATCGAACTCTCGGTCAACTCGAGCTCCAACCAGCGCGGATCGAGGTTCGTGTCTTTCAAAATATGAGACACATCGGTGATAAACGTTGGTTGCTGAAACTGGCGCGCCGAAAAGTTTACTGACACAACCATCGGCGCCAGCCCCGCGTCCTGCCAGACCTTACTTTGCGCGCACGCCGTGCGCATGATCCAGTCGCCGAGGGCAATGATCATCCCGCTTTCTTCCGCGAGAGAAATGAACTCGATCGGACCCAGCAACCCAAAACTCGGATGTTGCCAGCGTACGAGTGCTTCCATCCCCACAAGATGAAAATCGCGAATCGATATCTGCGGCTGGTACTGGACAAAAAACTCCCCTCGCTCCAACCCCTGCCGCAGGTTACTTTCGAGCACAAGCTGTTTCAGAGCGCGCGTTG
>DASUPZ010000066.1:0-2959 GCA_036280855.1 Pyrinomonadaceae bacterium
ATCAATCCATATTTCGATCCGACTATCGATCAGACGAAGTTTCCGAGCGTGCGTAGTGTTTCACTCGATCTGCTCGACGATCGTCTGACATCACTCTGGATCGGGTTCGACGAAACGTTTAAGGCGAAGACGATCGACGAGTTCGTGAAATTGATCTCGCAATCGTTGCAGCTCTCCGGCGACTGGTCTTCGTGGAGATCGAGAGGGCAGCAACTCCGTTGCGCGGATTTTCAGTTGATAGTGACGATGGTCGCGGGTGGTCCAAGCTTCCGTTTGCTCGACGTAGCCGCGGAAGACGTTGTTGCCGCACGGCGACAGGCAAAGGAGGAACAGGATTCGGCCGCGGAGGTAAACGGCGACGCTGAAAGCGCGGAGGCGAGCGAAGTGATAATCGCCGATAAGCAGTCCAGGATTTACTACACCAACGATTGCCGGCCGTCAAAAGAGATTTCCGAAGCAAACAAAGTCGTTTTCAAAAACAGTGCGGACGCGGAAAAGGCCGGCTTCAAACTAGCGAAGAGCTGCCAATGACTTCAGTGAGGAGAAAACATCCATGTGGAAAGAATTCAAAGAGTTCATCGCACGGGGAAATGTGATCGACCTGGCAGTCGCAGTAGTAATAGGCGCGGCATTTGGGCGGCTGGTTACGTCGCTCGTGGAAGGCGTCATTATGCCGCCGATTGGATTGCTGCTGGGCAAGGCGGATTTTTCTAATCTCTTCATCGATCTGTCGGGTGAGCGACCGCTGTCGCTGGCCGATGCGCAGTTGAAAGGTTTGCCGGTAATTGCGTACGGCAGGTTTCTGAATGATGTCGTCACGTTTTTGATCATAGCGTTGGTGGTCTTTCTGATGATTAAAGCCATCAACCGTTTGCGTGCCGCGCCGCCACCGCCGCCAAACACTAAGGACTGCCCACATTGTCTGACGGCAATTCCGCTCGGCGCCACGCGTTGCGCCGCGTGCTGCGCCGATCTCGCCCCGGCGACCGGGTAAAAAATCCGGATTTAGAATCCGTGTTATCGGTGTTCTGCTAAAATCCCCGACCTATGCGCGAGTGTCCACGTTGTGAGAACTGTTATGAAGACGACGTGGAGACGTGCCCGCAGGATCAGGCCAACACTAAAACCACCCTCCCCGGTTCGCGACTGATCGCGTCGAGATACCTGCTCGAGAAACGTCTGGGTCGCGGCGCGATGGGGCAGGTTTACCTCGCACGCGATCAAAATCTTCTCACCCGCCAGGTCGCTGTAAAAACAGTCAGGCCCGACATACTCAGCGACGAAGATCTACAGGAGGGCGAAGCCATCGCCCGCTTCGAGCGCGAAGCGCGTGCGGCGGCGTCCATTCGCCACCCCAACGTCGTCGACGTCACTGACTTCGGCAAAAGCGCCGACGGCGTGTTCTTTCTCGTTATGGAGTACGTCGAAGGTGAGACTCTTTACGATCTACTCCGCCGCGAAGGCACCGTCAGCGCGCAAAGGGCCGCGAAGATACTGCGGCAGGTAGTGGCGGGAGTTGAAGCAGCTCACGACACGGGAATTCTTCATCGCGACCTTAAACCCGCAAACATCTTTCTGATGCAGAACAAACGAAAGACCGGCGGTGAAGACGGCTTCGTAAAAGTGGGCGACTTCGGGCTCGCAAAGATCGTTAACGCGGATCGATCTGACGTGACGTCCGCGAGTGGACCGGCATCCCGCGGAATCATCGGCACGCCTGAATACATGGCGCCCGAGCAGATGCAACCCGGCGAACAGCTCGACGCGCGCGCTGATATCTATGCACTCGGAACGATTGCGTATCACATGCTCGCAGGCCGTCCACCTTTCACCGGTAACATCACTCAACTCATCGCACAGAAGCTCACCCAGGCACCCCCGGCGTTGTCGACTCTGCGTTCCGACGTGACCACGCAGGTCGAAGCGTCGATCATGAAAGCGTTGGCAAGAGAAACTGCCGATCGACCGGTGAACGCGAGCGACTGGTTTGAGAGTTTTGCCGAGGCTGTTTCTGCAACTGGCGAAACAATAAAACGCGGAGACTCGCGGCTCGTGATCATGGCGCCCTCCGGCGCAGAGGTCTACGTCGACGACGAGCGTCACGGAAGTGTTGGGCGATCGGGTCGAGTAATCCTGACGTCGCTTGCACCTGGCAAACACGTGCTTCGAGTAGCAATGTCAGGCGCGCCCGACGACGAGCGCGTGATCGAAATTCGCAGTGATCTTGCGGAACAGATTATCGAGACTCATCTCAAGATCGGAGTTTCGAGCAATCAGTTGACGCCCTCGCGTGGTGGAAGTCTTGATAGCAGACATGGTGCAAACTCGACGACGCTTGTCGTCGTAATGTGTACCAAGTGCCATTCGCGTTTCGCGGAAGGCGTGAAGTTTTGTGGGCGATGCGGGAATACGACGTTTCAGCCGGTGGGGAATGACGTGATGTGTCCACGCTGCGGGCACAGTTATGCGATGAATACGAAGTTTTGCGGGCGCTGTGGGATTCCGATCGGAACCGCATCGCTCGAGTGGAGAGCACCGAAACCGGTGGAGGTGTTCTGTAGAGAGTGCAGCAGCAGTTATCCCGCGGGGACCAAATTCTGTGGCCGCTGTGGAAAGCCTATTCGCGCTTGAGCGCACGCGAACTTTTGTTTAGAGTTCACACGCACTTAGGTGATTATCAGAATCATGTAAATCATGTCTAATCCTGGAATCCTGTAAAAACAATCGTTTGTGCCGATACCATTGAAAACATAAATGAAGCGCTGTCCCACCTGTAATCGCACATACACAGATCCCGCTCTGAACTTTTGTTTGGAGGATGGGACTCCGCTTGTCAACGCTGCGGCGCCGGATCCAAATGCGACGGTTAGATATCCTGGTCAAAGAGATACCGACCCCCCCAAAACAGAGATCTATCATCCGCCTACTCCGGTTCCTGGTCCAAGATCACCGGCTCCTC
>DASUPZ010000067.1:0-7903 GCA_036280855.1 Pyrinomonadaceae bacterium
GCTAAAAAGCACGATCGCTTTGCGTCCACGAATCTTTCGAATCGAATTCAACGCCAGTTCCATCGCATCGTAAACCTTCGTGCCCTTCCCTGATTGTGTGCCGTTAATCGCGTTCTTCAAGACTTCTCGTTTGCTTGTAAACTCGTTCCAGTCCTTCACCTTATCGTCGAATGAGATCACTTTCACGCGATCGGCGGACTGCAACTCGTCTACAAACGCACCCGCCGCCTGCTGGATCTGTTTGAGCTTGTCCTGAGTGCTGGAACTCGTGTCGAGCATCAACACGACGTGAAACGGAGCCGCTACCTTTCCAAAGAACGCAATCTCCTGCGTGACCCCGTCTTCGCTGATCGTAAACTCTTCCTTGCGCAGGTCGCTTACGTACAGTCCTCCGATCGTGTCAGTCGCGATGACTGGAACCGTTACGAGGTCGGTATCGGTTTTAAGAATCTCCACCTCCTCCGGGTGTTGCGGAGGCTTGGGATCCTGCTTGGCCGGCCTGGTTTGGGCTATGGACAAGCTCAAACCGAACCCAATCAGTATGACAACAGCAAGAAGGCGACGCGATGCAGGCGAAAACATGGGTTTCTCCTTAATCGAGGCAGGGTCGGCGCTAGGATGTGCGACTCTGGCTTAACGTTGTGCCGCCGCGTTGATTCGCGACAATCCGTAGCCTAAAATGCCACTTCGGTTGTTCCCCAATGAGATCCCTACTTCTGGCAGTCCTGGCGGCATATCTGATCGCCACAATCCACTCCATTCTGGCGTTTGTCAATAAGCGTCGCGTGCTTCAGCGCGTCGCCGAATGGTCGACGGCAATCGGATTCATACTCCACACCACGGCCCTAATCGCGGATTGGGTCATCGACGGCCATTACCCGTTGTTCATGTTGAGGGAAACTCTCTCGTTTCTCGCGTGGGCTCTCGTGATTTTGTATTCGATCGTCCTTTATCGCTATCGCACGCACGCGGTCGGCGCGTTCACGATGCCGCTCATCTCGGTGCTGACGTTCATCGCGCTCATAATCCCTTCCGGATCGAGCGAGAATCCCACGCCGTTCTCCGGAACCTGGCTATTCCCGATACACACGACGCTATTAATTTTCGCCTACGCCGCTTTTTTTATTGTGTTTATGGCCAGTGTGATGTACTTACTTCAGGAACGCGAACTCAAACTCAAGACGTTTAGCGCGATCTTTCATCGTTTACCCTCCCTGTCGACAGTAAACGAACTGGCAACCAGCGCGGCGGCTTTCGGGCTGACGCTATTCACGCTCGGCCTGGCCACTGGAATGGTCTGGTCGTCAGCACGCTCCGGACGAATTTGGCATAACGATCCCAAGGAGATTTTCGCGTTACTCACTTGGGTGCTCTACTTTGTGCTGACGATTTATCGTTCGAGCGCAAACTGGCACGGCCGCAGGGCAGCGTGGCTCGGGGTCGCGGGATTCGGTTTAGTGCTCTGCACGTTCTTTGGCGCCCGCTTCCTGGGTGGGTACCACGTCTTTGGTTAGGAACGCACGATGTCGATACTTCTAATCGGCGTGAATCATAAAACCGCTCCGGTGGAGATCCGCGAGCGGCTCGCCTTCAACGACGAGACGTGCGCAGCAGGACTGCGTCACATCGTCGATGGCAACGTCGTGCGTGAAGGACTGATTGTTTCTACGTGTAATCGCGTCGAGATCCTGAGTGCGACTACGAGTGAGTTGCTGGAGTCAGGCGCAGGACAACTCACAAACTTCCTCGACGTCGCCGGACACCTGCCCGCCGGTTTTCTCGAGAAACATCTCTATCGACATACAGACGACGACGCCGTGCGTCATCTGTTCCGCGTAGCCTCGTCGCTCGATTCAATGGTCGTCGGCGAGCCGCAGGTGCTTGGCCAGGTGCGTCATGCATATTCCCTTGCCGTCGAAGCGGGGACTGCCGGCCGCGTCCTCAATCGACTGGTCCATCACACGTTTCGCGTCGCCAAGCGAGTCAGAACAGAAACCGGGATCGCGGCCAACGCCGTTTCGATCAGCTACATGGCAGTCGAACTCGGCAAGAAGATCTTCGACTCGCTCAAAGGCTCTACCGTCTTGCTCATTGGCGCAGGTGAAATGGCTGAGCTCTCCGCGCGACATCTCATGAACGCCGGAGCTGCGCGCGTCGTCATCGCCAACCGCACCGAAGAGACAGCGCGGCAAATGGCTAATGAATTTGGCGGTGTGGGTGTTTCTTTGGACGAGATGGACCAATATCTCCCCGAAGCCGACGTCGTGATTTGTTCGACAGGCGCGCCGGATTACGTGCTTACCGCCGAACGCACACGCAAAGCACTCGAGCGACGGCGCAATCGTCCCACGTGCCTGATCGACATCAGCGTGCCGCGAAACATCGATCCGGCGGTCAGCAACATTCCCAACGTCTTCCTCTTCGACATCGACGATCTGGAATCCGTCATTACCTCAAACATTCGCGAGCGTGAACGCGAAGCTGAGCGAGCGGAGCTGATCGTGCAATCTGAGGTGATGCAGTTTCAACAGACGCTGCGGCTGATGGATGTTGGACCGTCAATCGGGGCGTTGCGGCAGAAACTTCAGGATGTTGCGCGCGCTGAAATGGCACGCCAGCGAAAACGGCTTGGCCCGCTCACGAAAGATCAGGAAGCGGCGATCGAGTCGTTGCTCATGTCGACAGTCAACAAAATCTCACATCCCATCCTCAACCAGATGCGTCGCTTTTACGAGACCAGCGAAGGTGACACTGGTGAACAGCCGGCCGATCCTTTTGGTCTCGAGGAGTAAACGGTGACGCGTCCTCTGGTCATCGGTTCCCGTGGTTCTAAACTTGCGCTGTGGCAAGCTGAACAAGCTCGCGAAAGCTTGCAGGTTCTGAATCCCGGCATCGACATCAAAATCGAAATTATCAAGACCACGGGTGATGTGAAGAGCGATCCGCTGTCGGTGATTGGCGGCAAAGGTGTGTTCACAAAGGAGCTCGAAGAGGCGCTGCTCGACGGCCGGATCGATATCGCCGTTCACTCGCTGAAAGATTTGCCGACCATACTTCCCGACGGACTTTCAATCAGCGCGATCTGTAAGCGAGAAGATCCGCGGGATGCGCTCGTGTTGCGGGAAGGTACGGGTGGTTCGCTGATGGATTTACCGCAACGCGCGATCGTGGGAACGTCGAGCCAGCGTCGATTGGCCCAGCTCAAGGCATTGCGCGGCGATGTGGAGGTAAGAGACCTGCGCGGCAATGTTGATACGCGCGTACGCAAGTTGGATGAAGGGCAATATGACGCGCTGATCCTTGCGACGGCGGGTTTGGTGCGTCTTGGTTTAGGAGAGAGGATCAGCATGCGCATTCCCTTTCACGAAATGTTGCCCGCTGTTGGACAGGGAGCGATCGCGATAGAAGTGCAGAGTGATAACAAAGCCGCCGTAGAGGCCACGTCAAAGTTGGAACACAGATTAACGCGGATTGCGTGCGTGGCGGAGCGAGCGTTTCTGCGAGGTTTGGGTGGCGGGTGCCAGTTGCCAATCGCAGCGCACGGAAATGTAGACGCAGAAGATGGCCGGATGACGCTTCACGGTCTGGTGGCGCGTCGCGACGGATCGCAGGTCATACGTGACTACGTGAATGGGCCTCCCGAAAACGCAGAACCACTCGGCGCCCAACTCGCGGCGCGATTGATCGAACGCGGCGCACTTTCACTTTTAGACGAGAATGGATAAGCCGCTCGCCGGGCGCACAATTGTAGTCACGCGCGCGGCTTCGCAGGCGGGTGAGCTTAGCGAAGCACTCGAAAGCTATGGCGCGAACGTTTTCATCTGCCCGACGATCGAAATACGCGAACCTGAGAACTACGATCGGCTCGACGAAGCACTCGATCACCTCTACGGTTACGACTGGCTGATCTTCACCAGCACCAACGGCGTCAAATTTTTCCTGCAACGTCTCGCGAACCGCGGATTGAAAGTCGCAGATCTCGATGACATTCGAGTTTGTGCGATCGGCCGGCGCACCGCGGATAAGCTTCACGATGCACACGTTCACGTCGATCTCGTTCCTTCGCAATCGACTGCCGAAGGTGTTTTCGCCGCGCTGAATGAGTTCACCGATCAGCTGCGCGGGCTGAACATTCTCTTACCACGCGCCGCAGTCGGGCGCGACGTCTTGCCTAAGCAACTGGAGGAAGCAGGAGCACGCGTCGATGTAGTCACCGCGTATCAAACCGTCGTTCCTGAGAACTTCGATCGCGGCCGCTTGAGTGCGATGCTCGCCGGCAGCGGCGACTGCATTGCGTTCACGAGTCCTTCAACCGTCAAGAACCTCGCAAAGCTCTTCGACACACACGATCTAAGCTCCGTCCTCCGCGGCGTCGTCATCGCGTGCATTGGCCCAATCACCTCCGCAGCCGCCGTCGAGTACGGCCTCCGCGTCGACATCGAACCCACCGAGCAATCCGCGCACGCCCTCGCCGCCGCCATCGCCGCCTATTATTCGCGCTGATCCGCGCTGATCCGCGTTTTCAATCCGTCAAATCCGCGGCGTCCGCTCTGTGCTACACTGACGCGGATGATCGATCAGGCCCTCGAAAACGAGATACTGCGTCGCCGGCTTCAGGATCACGGCGCTTACGGCGAACTCGTTGGAAACTCCGATTCCATCCGCACGATCTACACGCTCATCGAACAAGTCGCCCCTTCGTCAGCTTCAGTTCTCATCACGGGCGAATCAGGCACGGGCAAGGAACTCGTAGCGCGCACCATTCACAACATGAGCCCGCGTCGTGACAAACCGTTCGTCGCGATCAACTGCTCCGCGATCCCTGAGTCGTTGATGGAGTCCGAACTTTTCGGTCACGAGAAAGGCGCATTCACAGGGGCCGCCACGCGTCGCCAGGGCTGTTTTGAACTCGCTGACACGGGCACGCTTTTGCTCGACGAGATCGGTGAGATGCCTGCGATTTTACAAGCGAAACTGCTGCGTGTGATTGAAGAACGCGCGGTGCGACGTCTCGGCAGCCGCAAAGAGATCGACGTTGACGTGCGCCTGCTTGCCGCTACGAATCGCCAGCCGGATCAGGCAGTCGCCGAGGGCAACCTGCGCAGCGATCTGCTTTATCGTCTCAACGTTTTCGGCATTCACCTGCCGGCCCTTCGCGAACGAAAAGAAGATCTTCCGTTACTCGCACAGCACCTGGTCACGCAGCTCGCCGAGAAACACGGGCGTCCAGCGCGGTTTCTCAGCTCCGCGGCCATCGAGGCACTCCAGTTTCATAGCTGGCCGGGTAACGTTCGTGAGCTGCGAAACGTGATCGAGCGCGCGGTGATCATCTGTTCCAGCGAACAGGTCGAACGGCACCACTTCGCTCCTTACCCGATCGAACAGCGCGAGCGCCTGCGCAACGAGGATACGCTGACGTTGCCCGTCGGCACGCCCCTCGAAGAAGTCGAGCGACAGATGATCATGCGCACGCTTCAAAAGACGAAGCAGAACAAAACCCGCGCGGCCGAGTTGCTCGGCATCAGCCTCAAGACTCTTCACAACAAGCTAAATCTTTATCGCGAGCGTGGTCTCATTCATGACGACGAAGACTGACGCTTCCGTCCTTCTCTTCTTCATCGACGGACTTGGAATCGGCGCGCGTGGTCCATTCAACCCTCTCGACAACCTCGACAACGCCACACCACTCGCCGTTTTTCAGGATGAAACTCCGGAAACGTTTCTCGACAGCCTGGTCGTACCGACCGATCCGCGTCTCGGCGTCGAAGGACGCCCGCAAAGTGCTTCAGGACAAACGACGATCCTTACGGGCGTGAACGCGCCCGCCCACCTCGGATATCACAAGCAGGGTTTTCCAAACAAACCTCTGCTCGAGATCATCAACGCCCATTCAATCTTTCGACAACTGCTTGAAGCCGGCATCCGCCCGGTCACTTTCGCAAACGCGTACACGGATCATTTTTTCACCGAGCGTCCGCGATGGATCTCGGCCACGACAGCGGCAGTCCAAGCTGCCGGACTCACGTTTAGATCGATCGGCGATCTGAAAAACAACGCCGCCGATTTCATGGACTTCACGAACCGCATACTGATCGAACGTGGCATTGACGTTTCCGAACGGACCGAAGAGCAGGCGGCAGAGGTACTGGCTCGCATAACGTCAGAAAATCGTTTCACGCTTTACGAATACTTCATCACCGACAAGGTGGGCCACGCGCAGGATATGCCCCTCGCGAAGACGATCCTGACGAGTCTTGCACGTTTTATCCGCGAGGTGCTGGTAAGACTTGATCTCGAGCGCACGACAGTTCTGCTCACGAGCGATCACGGCAATATCGAAGATCTTTCGTCACGCAATCACACGCTGCACGCAGTGCCTACGATCATCTGGGGCGCTCAACGTGAACTAGCCGCAAGCCGCATCAAAACGCTTGCCGACATCACACCAACCATCGTCGAACTCTTAAGCCACCAAGATGCACAAAAACAGGTTACATAGAACTTCCACTTCATTTGTGCATTTTGTGCCTTTTCGTGGCCGCTGAAGGAGAGCATTTTGCAGCAAAAGAATGATCCGCGGGAGCTTTTCGGCTGGAAGATGTACGACTGGGCCAACTCCGGTTTCTACACGACTGTAATCGGCACACTCTTCAGTCCTTACCTCACGCGGCTGGCCCAAACCGCGGTCGGCGAGAATGGAGTTGTCCTGGATCTTGGACCACTCGGCGCAGTAACAGCCAAGTCGTTGCCCACTTTGTGCGTCGCCATCTCAGTTGGCGCGCAGGTTTTTATACTTCCAATACTCGGCGCGCTCGGCGATTACTCGGGTCTCAAAAAACGTTTACTGGCGCTGTTTTGCTACATCGGCGTCGTGGCCACCTGCCTGATGTTTTTCGTTCAGGGCAATCTCTATCTACTGGGCGGTGTGTTGTTCATCGTGGCAAACGTTTCATTCGGCGCCGCACTGGTTTTTTACAATGCTTTCCTGCCGGATATCACCACACCCGATCAATCTGACAAAGTATCGAGCCGGGGCTTTGCTTACGGCTATCTTGGTGGAGCGATCCTGCTCGCGCTCAACCTGCTGCTGGTGATGAACGCCGAAGCGTTAGGGATCTCGACGGGCCTGGCAATTCGCTTGTCGCTGCTGTCTGCCGGAATCTGGTGGGGCGGATTTGCCCTCATTAGCTTTACCCGATTGAAGTCGCGGCCAGGTCAAAAACAACTCCCGCCCGGCAAAAGCTACATTTCCGCAGGCTTTTCCGAGCTCAGGCACACGTTCAGAGAACTGCGACGGTTGCCGCTGACCGCGCGTTACCTGCTGGCGTTTCTCGTCTACAACGACGGGATACAAACAGTGATATTCGCGTCGAGTGTGTTTCTCGAGCAGGAACTGTTTCCCGGCGGTAATCCGGTGTTCCTGCTCCAGATTTTCCTGATGGTCCAGTTTACGGCAGTCGGCGGCGCGCTGTTGTTTGAAAAGCTCGCCTACGTGATCAACACGAAGAACGCCATCATCGTCTCACTCGTGATCTGGTCGGCTATCGTGATCTATGCAAACCGTTTTCTCGACAGTGTGGCCGAAGCGTGGGTGATGGCGGGAATCATCGCGATCGTGCTGGGCGGCTCGCAGGCGCTTTCGAGATCGCTTTACTCGCGACTGATTCCGGCCGGGAAAGAAGCCGCGTTCTTTAGTCTTTACGAAGTCTCCGAACGCGGTACGTCGTGGATGGGACCGCTATTGTTCAGCATCGTTATCGCACGAACAGGTTCGTACCGCCACGCGCTACTTTCGTTAATCTTCTTCTTCGTCGTGGGATTGGTGCTGTTGTGGATGACGAATACTGACAAAGGCGTGCGCGAGGCGGCCGCTGAAAGCGCTTAGCCTGCGATCTTGCGTGGC
>DASUPZ010000068.1:0-7864 GCA_036280855.1 Pyrinomonadaceae bacterium
GTCAACTCGAGCTCCAACCAGCGCGGATCGAGGTTCGTGTCTTTCAAAATATGAGACACGTCGGTGATAAACGTTGGTTGCTGAAACTGGCGCGCCGAAAAGTTTACTGACACAACCATCGGCGCCAGCCCCGCGTCCTGCCAGACCTTACTTTGCGCGCACGCGGTGCGCATGATCCAGTCGCCGAGGGCAATGATCATCCCGCTTTCTTCCGCGAGAGAAATGAACTCGATCGGACCCAGCAACCCAAAACTCGGATGTTGCCAGCGCACGAGTGCTTCCATCCCCACAAGATGAAAATCGCGAATCGATATCTGCGGCTGGTACTGGACGAAAAACTCCCCTCGCTCCAACCCCTGCCGCAGGTTACTTTCGAGCACAAGCTGTTTCAGAGCGCGCGTTGTTCCTCCGGCCGTGTAGAACTGGTAAGTGTTTCCACCCTGCTCCTTCGCGCGATCGAGTGCAGCGCCGGCAGTCTTCAACAAACCCGCAGTGTCGCGACCATCCTGTGGATAGAGACTGATCCCAATGCTACTCGATATGAAGATTTCCTGGTCTTCAAAAAGAAACGCCTGCTGCAGCGTCTCTTTAATTGCCCGCGCAACATTGGCTGCGTCCTGTGCGCGTGGAATTTGCGTGAGTAGAATCGCAAACTCATCGCTTCCAAAACGAGCAACAGTGTCGCTCTCGCGCACGCAACTCGTGAGACGTTGGGCCACTGACTGCAACAAACGATCGCCCGCCGTGTAACCCAGTGAATCGTTGATCGTCTTGAACCGATCGAGATTGAGCAACAGAACTGCCTGCAGCTGATCGTTGCGACGCGACAGGGCGATGGCCTGTTTGAGTCGATCTTTGAACAGCACCTGGTTGGGCAGATCAGTGAGCGCGTCGTGATAGGCGAGGTGGTTGAGTTTTTCCTGCGTCTGCTTGTTGTGTGAAACGTCCACTACAAAGCACGCAATCTCTTCATCGTGAATCGCCGCGCCAAACAGGACCGGCACCACGCTGCCGTCTCGCTTGATCAGATTTTTCTCAAACGGAGCACACACGCCAAACGCCATCAGCTTCTCAAATGCTTCTTCGTCAAGCCGCTGATGTTCGGGAAGAGTCAGGTCGTGTATGCGCTTCGGAAGATTGTTTGCGGTGTAGCCGAGCAGGTTCAGGAAGCTCTCGTCAGCATCGAGAATATTGCCGGACAGATCCGTAAACACGACGGCGAAGAGGTTTGTGGCGACAAGACGCCGCAGGGCTGCATCTACTTTGCTTTCCATATACCCGTTGTGAATTGCTTGATTTCGGGAGGGTGAGTTGAGCAAGACTCGGGTTGGCCGTCAACCCGAAGTGTTAGGCTACCAGAGAACGGTGAGGGTTATCAATCACTTTTATCTTGGAGTGCGGCGGCCCGGCGCCGCTTTTATATCGATCACGCACGGCCGATACCAAAGCGGCGCCAGGCCGCCGCACTCCAAGGAGGCGCCCAGCTTTAGCGAGCGGAACTGGTCGTCGCCGGCGCAGGTCCGGCGGGCAGTTTGTCGTGAATAAAGCGCGTCATGAGGCCGAGCAGGTGTTGTTGCGTTCCCATCCCCTCCGAAATCGAGTGAGACCGGTTCGGATACGGAAACACTGAAAACTGCTTGTTCCCGGCGATTAGCGCGTCGATCAACGCCTCTGTCGCCTGGTAGTGGACGTTGTCGTCGCCCGTGCCGTGCACGATCATGAGATTGCCCTTGAGCTGATTCGCAAACGTGATCGGCGAGCTCTGTTTCCACTCCTCCGGGTGATCCTTGGGCAGGCCACCGTATCGCTCCTGGTAGATCGTGTCGTAGTAACGAACATCCGCAACGGGCGCTATCGACAACCCCGTCGCGTAAACATCGGGATAACGAAACATCGCGTTGAGTGTCGCGGAACCGCCTCCACTCCAACCCCACATCCCGAGGCGAGCCGGATCGACAAACGGCCACTTCGCGATCGCACGCGCCGCCGCAGCCTGGTCGCCGGAGTTCACGATTCCAATCTTGCGATAGATGATCTTTCGCCACGCACGACCACGCGGCGCCGGAGTGCCGCGGTTATCGACGCTCATCACGATATAACCCTGCTGCGCGAGCATCTGATGCCAAAGGCGGTTTCGCCCGCCCCAGATGTCGAGCGCGGTCTGGCCCCACGGTTCGGTGTAAGCATAAAAGAGGACCGGGTAGCGTTTCTGCGGATCGAAGTCGTGAGGCTTCATCATCCAGCCGTCGAGCTGCACACCGTCTCCGATGTCGACTTTGAAAAACTCGGACGGCGTTTGTTTCAACTTCGCCAGGCGATCCTGCACTTCGCGATTGTCAATCAACGTTCGCGCGACTGTGTGTTGCGGCAAACGCACGATTTCCGTAACCGGAAGCTTGTTGAAGCTCGAATAGAAATGAATTGCAAACTCGCCGCGCGGAGAAATGTTGTAACTGTGTACGCCGGGAATGCTCGCCGGCGTGAGTCGTTCTTCTTTGCCTGTGCCGTCGATACGCACGCGATACAGGTAACGCCGGGTCGCGTCGTCAGGCGACGCGAGGAAATAAACGTAACCGTTGTGTGTGTCGACGCGTTCGACGGTGATCACGTCGTAATTACCGGGCGTGATCAGTTTAACGTCGCGGCCGTCGCGCGAGATCGAATAGATGTGACGCCAACCGTCGCGCTCGCTGGCCCAGAGAAAACGTTTGCCCTGATCGATCCATTCGACGTCGCCGCGAGCAATTCCGGTCCGATCCCAATCGATGTCGCCCCAGGCGACGTCGACCCACGCTTCGTCTTTTTCAGTCAGCACCGTACGCACCTTGCCGGTGCTCGCGTCGGCCATCATTACGGTGTTCGTGTCCTGCCGGCGATTGAGTTGCTGAATGACAACTTCGTTTGAATTTGCGGCCCACTCCATGCGCGGCAAATAGTTATTGCGCGCATCGCCGGGGACCTCGATCCAGCGAGTTGGACCACCACTGGCGTCGATCACGCCGACGCGCGCGGCGGAGTTTGTCTCACCCGCTTTCGGGTATGGGAACGACTGGATCTCGGGATAAAGACCGGCGGTGTTGTTGATGAGCAACATCTCCTTGACGCCTTCGGAGTTGAGTTGCCAGTAAGCGATCTGCTTGCTGTCCGGACTCCAGCGAAAACCGTCGCGGCAGAACAATTCTTCTTCGTAAACCCAGTCGAAGGTGCCGTTGATGATGTAGCGCGAGCCGTCGGTGGTGAGCTTTGTGATCTTTCCGTCGCCGATAAGATTTTCGACGTAGATGTTGTTTTCACGAACGTACCCGACACGATTTCCGTCGGGAGAGAACTTTGCAAACATCAGTGTTGATGGTTTCGCGTCGGCGCCGCCGAGTTTACGCAGCGTGTTTGCTTTCAGATCGAGCACCCAGTAATCGCCGCGAGTGTTGCTGCGCCAGACGCGTGCGGTGTTTGTGAAGATGAGTAACTTCTGCCCGTCGGCGGTCATGGAAAACTCTTCCACGTCGAGAGGTGCCTGTGTTCCGCTCGGGACCAGTTTTTCAGCGGCGACTTTGATCGATCGTTCGCCGGTGTTGACGTCGTAGCGGACGATATCCACCGAGCCGCGTTTTGTTTGAGACGGCTCGAGTGCGAGATAGCCGCTGCCGTCCGTCTGCCACTGCACTGGACCAAGCGGTCGTGTGCGATACGTAAAGATCGAGTCTACCGTCAACAGCGACGGATCAGTTTGTTGTGCGT
Organism: Pyrinomonadaceae bacterium; assembly: GCA_036280855.1. Taxonomy (GTDB): domain Bacteria; phylum Acidobacteriota; class Blastocatellia; order Pyrinomonadales; family Pyrinomonadaceae; genus PSRF01. The sequence continues at coordinate 3,739 of DASUPZ010000068.1, forward strand.
ATACGGGGAGTAATAAAAGAAGAAAAACTGGAACGATAAAAATTCTGCGTCTCATATTCCTTACCTCTACTAGACAGGATTACAGGATTTACAAGATTTACATGTAAATCATATCAAGCGACCGACGAGGGCTGCGATCGCGGCAATCAACTCCGTCTGCTCGATCGGTTTTGCCATGTGCTGCTGGTAACCGGCGTCGAGGGCGCGCTCCTGATCTTTTCGCGAAGCGTAACCGGTCACCGCGATCGCCGGAGTCAGACCACCCTGCTCGCCCGGGCGCGCCCGGATTTTGCGCATCAACTGGTATCCGTCTTCATCCGGCATGCCGATGTCGCTGATCATCAAATCAGGCGGCTCGTCCGAAAAGACATTGAGCGCTTCGGCCGCAGACTTCGTCGACGTCACCCTCGCGCCGTAGCGCTTGAGCATCGTCCCGAGCAGTTTTCGTGAGTCGTCATCATCTTCGACGAGCAAAATGTGTATGCCGTCGAGCCTGATCGCGCCCGACCGGCTTCGACGCCGTTCGACTTCGCGCCTTCGCTCTTCGGCGCGCGCCGGATCCCGGCGCTCCTGCGCGAGTGGTAAATCAACCGTGAAACTGGAGCCGCGTCCGATTCCCCCACTCTCCGCGCTGATCGTTCCGCCGTGCAGTTCCACCAAGTGTCGCACAACTGCCAGCCCAAGCCCGAGTCCACCCTGCTTCCTCGAAATCGAACCCTCCGCCTGACGGAAACGGTCAAACACATACGGCAGGAACTCCGCCGAGATGCCCTCGCCCGTATCGCTGACCTTCAAACGCGCAGTTCCCGCGACACACTCGAGGTCGATGTTCACGCTTCCGCCTCGCTGCGTAAACTTGATCGCGTTTGACAAAAGGTTCCAAATCACTTGTCGCAAACGGTTTGGATCGCCGCGTACCAGACACTCCTCCGGTTCGAAGCGCGTTTGCAGGCGGATGCCTTTGACGTCCGCAGTCGGACGCAGAGCGTCGAGTGCGGTTCCAACGATTGGCGCGAGATTCAGCGGATGCAGATCGAGCCTGAGATTACCGGTGATGATTCGCGACACGTCGAGCAGATCGTCGATGAGTCGCGCTTGCGAACGCGCGTTGCGCTCGATCGTTTCAATCGCACGCGCGGCAGCAGCACCTTCGACCTCGTTATTCCGAATCATCGACGCCCATCCGAGAATCGAAGTCAACGGCGTGCGCAACTCGTGCGAAAGCGTCGCCAGGAATTCGTCTTTCAGTCGATCCGCTTCTTCGGCGTGCCGCCGTGCATCGCGTTCGCGCACGAGTGAAGCCGCTCTTTCTTCTTCGGCGCTTTGACGCGCAGTCACGTCGAGCACGAGCGACAACACGGAGACGAGTTTTCCGCGGTCGTCGCGCAGCACCGAGTTGTACCACTCGCAAAACAGCACCGATCCACTCCGCGTGTAGTTGCGATTGCGCTGTATGCCCTGCACCTCAACGCCTTCGCGTTGGCGGTTCGTCACGAGCGCCACGGCATCAACGTCGTCGGCAAAAACAAAACGCCACTCGTTTACATGCTTGCCAATGACGTCGTCGGCTTTCCAGCCGAAAAGTCGTTCCGCAGACTCGGACCAGCGCGACACACGAAAGTCGCTGTCCCACTCGACGACCGCAAGCGGCGAACGCTCGACGTGAAACGACAACTGTCGATATGCCTGGTGGGCCGACACTTCAGCTTGTTTGCGCGCAGTGATGTCAGTGATGACCGCGATGCCGCCGGTGATGCGGTCCTCTTCGTCGCGCAGTGAGGAGTAACGACTTTCGAAGACTCCCGTTGCAGAAGGTCCGTAAGGATGGTTCTCGGAGACGACCTCTTCGCCCTCGAGCACCGCAGATATTGAATCGTCCGTCTCGTTCAGGAAAGGGAATATTTCAAACACGGATCTGCCAAGCACCGCGTCGCGCGCGAGACCTGAAACGCGCTGCATCGCGCCGTTCCAGGCGATGACGCGGAAGTCGCGGTCGAACGCAAACATTCCATCGACACTCGCGTCGATCAATCTTGTTAGCAGGATCGTTGAATTCAAATCTGTGTGTATCTGCGTATTATTTCGCCGTGAGCAGCATCAATCCCGTCGCATCTCGCACGAGTATATTCGACCCCAGCAGCACGGGCACGGCCCACGTTGCAGCCTCGGCCACTTCGTAACGACGCTCGACCGCAAAATTCGGAGCACCACGTTTGGCCACGATCAAATCGGCGCCGTTAGTTAAAAACAGGACGTGCTGTGGCGTGAGCAACAACGAAGCGTGCTCGCCGTCGCGTCCTTCAGTGGTCCATCGCACGGCGCCCGTCTTCGCATCCATAGCGAAGAGTTGGCCCTTTTTCTTCGACGAATGACCGTAGATCAAACCGTCGGCAAAGACTGGCGAACTCATGTACATCGCCACTTCAGGGTTCTTCCACGCCGAGGTCGCCTGCCATTTACCACTCGACTGGGCGAGGCTGAAAGCGTGTGTGCCTTGCCGGATGCCTGAAACGATGAGTTGTGAGCCGGTCCAAAGCGGCGTAGTAATGTTCTCATGCCATTCGTCGGGGAACGGCACCGACCACAGTTCTTTACCGTTCTTCGCATCGACGCCGACTATCGAGCCTTCAGTCATCGTTACGATCTGCTTGCTGCGATCGACTTCGATCACGACAGGCGAGGCGTAACCTGGACCAAGTCCCTTCCATTCCCACTCGGTCGCGCCGGTTGCGGGATTGAGTGCGAGTATCTGCCCGCCGTGTATGTCGCTGCCGACCTGGACCACGAGCTTTCCGTCAACCAGCAGGGGCGACGCCGCAGTGCCGCAGAACAACTTTGAAGTGTCGATCGATTTTGAGAAGTCGCGGGTCCAGAGTTGTTTTCCGGTGGCAGTGTCCCACGCGTTGAGAATTCCGGTGACGCCGAGCGTGAAGAGTCGATTGCCGGCGACGAGTGGCGTTGAGTTTGGTCCCTTCGCCATCTGCACCGCGTACTGGTTCTTCTTGAAGTTGGCCTGGTACTTCTGCTCCCAAACGACTTTGCCGTCTGCGAGATTGATGCTTGCGACGATCTCTTCCGGATCGCGCCGGCCATGCACAAACGCGCGTCCACCGGCGACGACGGGCGACGAATAACCTTCGCCAACTTCGACGCGCCACGTGCGTTGCAACGTTTCAGGCCACGCCGCCGGAACGTTTTTCGCCGAGACAGAGCCATCGCGCGCCGGTCCGCGCCACTGGGACCAGTCCTGCGCGGCCGTTGTTTGCACGGTGGCAAGGAAAATCAGGACGAGAAGTGAAAATTTCGGAGTGTTCATAAGGGTAACCTCGGTAGATCGGGGGCGAGGATCATAAACCAGTTAAAGAACGTCGGCAAAGCCTCTTCGGGTGCGGGCAAACCACCAGTAGCCGAAGATGAAGACGATTATCGAGATGGCAGTGAAATATGCGAGGCCGCGCCAGTCGGGTGCGAGCCCGTCGAGGAAGATGCGACGGTAGTTGCGCACGAGGGAGGTGAAGGGATTTAGATCGATGAAGGTGCTGAACCGTTCGGGGACGATCGATTCGGGATAGATGATCGGCGTCAGGTACATCCAGGCCATGAGCAACAACGTCATGCCCTGTGCGATGTCGCGCAGGTAAACGCCAAGCGATGCGATCAGCCACGCGGCGCCGAGTGCGAAAAGAAGTTGTGGGATGAGCAGGACCGGCAGCCAGAGTGCGGTTAGCTCGAGTCGCTGGCGAATGACGATCGTGGCGACCAGCAGCGCGACGGTCGCGAAGAGCTGGTTGCCGAGTGCGGCGAAGACTTGTGCGGCGGGCAGGGTTTCTAGTGGAAACACCACACGCTTGACGAGGTTTGAGTTTGTGATGATGGTGTTAGCTGATTGCTGTACTGACTCCTGAAACATGGACCACGGGAGGAGGCCGCAGAAGAGATAGAGCGCGTAGTCCCAGTGTGACTGGTTTGCGTTGAAGCGCGCGTTGAAGATACCGGCGAAGATGAAGGTGAAGATCGCGATCATCACCACGGGCGTCAGGACGGCCCAGGCGATGCCGAGCGCGGAGCCTTTGTAACGTCCGAGCAGCTCGCGTTTGGCGAACGACAGGATCAGCGTTGTTTGTAC
>DASUPZ010000069.1:0-4600 GCA_036280855.1 Pyrinomonadaceae bacterium
GCCGCTTTGGTTTCGATCACGCTCCAGCGATAACAAAGCGGCGCCAGGCCGCCGCACTCCAAGGTTAGAAATCACTTTAAGCTCATGGCGTCGTCGTTAACCGAATACAAGAAGAAACGGAAGTTCGATAAGACTCCCGAACCTGGTCCAAAGAAGAAGCGCACGCGCACGGGCCGGATGTTCGTCGTGCAGAAACATCGAGCCACACAGTTGCACTACGACTTTCGGCTCGAGGTTGACGGCGTGTTGAAGTCGTGGGCCGTTCCGAAAGGACCGTCACTCGATCCGAAGGTGAAACGACTCGCAATGCAGGTCGAGGATCATCCGGTGGATTACGCGAAGTTTGAAGGCGTGATCCCGGAAGGCGAGTACGGTGGCGGCACTGTGATGGTGTGGGATTACGGTAAGTACAAGCCTGAAGAGACTGACGACGTCGAGGCAGCGCTGCGCAAGGGAGATTTCAAATTCACGCTTGATGGTGAGAAGTTGAAAGGCTCGTGGGTGTTAGTGCGCACGCGAGGAGAGCGACAGTGGCTGCTGATCAAACATCGCGATTACTACACGACCGAAGAGGAAGTGACGGAGCTTGCGCCTGTTTCGATATTGACTCGTCGATCGCTCGCAGAGATTGCGGAAGACGAAGGCGGAGATGTTAAGAAAGCAGCGACGGGCGATCCGAAAAAGATTCCGCGCCGGACGGGCGTGAAGCGCCGGAAGAAAGGCTCGAAAGCGAAGGTATGGCACAGCAACCGAGCCTCGTAATCCTATCAATCCTGTAAATCCTGAAATCCTGTCCAGGGTTTTAAATTAATCCTCTATACGACAATTTTCCATCAACAATCCTGGCAGCCGGCGTAAACGGATGCTCTTCAGTCTTCACTTCATCCATGATGTGCAGCACCGTGTGCCCTTCCGCTTTCAGATAATCCGCGACGAGTCCTCGATGACAACGCCACCAAACCGCTTCAGCACACATCACCGCCACACGCGCACTCTCTGCCAGTTCAAGTAAACCTTCAACTCCATTTCTAAACTCATCGGTCTCCATGTGATCGGCATACGCGCGGAAAGACGCATTGCGCCAGGCAGTGTTATGCGAATCAGCGCGCGGCGTTCTTCTTCCCCCAAGCCGCGGCTCATGTCGATACTCAATCCCATTCGCCGCCAGCAACTCCGCGAGCGCCGGTTTATTGAACTGCGGATATCGCCGCGATCCGGGAAACATCCGCACGTCAATCAACACCTGAATCCGTTGCGCAATGAGGATCTGCACAAACTCTTCCCCACTGCGCGTCGAGTGTCCTACTGTCCAAACAGTCGCCATCTTAAATATCAACTTCAACTGTAGGCCCGCCGACCGTTAAAGATAAGCTTCAAGTCGAAACCTGCCCTTCGCTTGATAAAGCGGCTTCCACAAATCTCCAAGCTTGCGAACGCGAGCGGGCACGTTGTCGATGCGGAAGTCTGCCATCGCGATCCCGCGCTCGAGTTCTTTCCACGTGATGGGAGTCGAGACTGTCGCCAGCGGTGTCGGCCTAACCGAATAGATCGACGCGAGCGTCCGTCCCCACGCGTTCTGATTATAGTCAACCAGCACTCTTCCTTTGGGCCTGCGCGCGACCTGGTAAATCGCAGTCAGGAGCTTCGGCGCCTGCGACGCAACCGCGTACGCAAACTCCTTCGCAAACGTCCACACCTGTTTCTGAGTCGGACCACGCCGGATGGGAATGTAAATATGAATTCCCTTCGAGCCCGTCGTCTTCGCGTAGCTAGGAATCTTCAAGCTATCGAGCCCCATCTTGATGTACAGCGCCGCTTCACAAACTTTTTCGAACGAAGCATTCGGCACGGGATCGAGATCGAAGTGAAGATAATCGGGGCGATCGACGTCGTCGCAGCGTGCATACCACTGGTTAAGGTCGATGCAGCCGAGATTGATCACCCACATCAACGCCATTACATCCTGGATTATCGGAAAGTTGATGATGTTGCCCGACTCGTGCTCGATGTTGCAGATCTCAATCCAGTCCGGCCGCGGCGTAGGCGCGCGTTTCATGAAGAAGAATTCCCCACCCGCGCCGTGCGGATAACGCTTCATCACCATCGCACGGTCTTCGAGGTGAGGGAGCAGCGCAGGCGCAACGTCGAGGTAATACTGAATGAGATCGCGCTTGGTGATACCGAGTTTTGGCCAGAAGAGCTTGTCGAGATTCGTGAGCTTTACGGATTGTTGTCCGATTCGGACTTCAAGTGATTTCTTATCCGTTGGGAGCCTGAGCGCACGCATTGTTAAGGCATTACTTTAGACATGATTTCAGGATTTCAGGATTAGATGGTGATGTTATCCGCAATCACTGCGTTCTTGGGCACGATGATGATGCTGTCGCGGATGAAGTACGAACCGCCGGGGCCGTCTGCCTCGACGACACCCGCTTCATTCAGCAGTCGCGCGTTTTTTCCGATGCGAGCGTTCTTGTCGATGATGGCGCGTCTGATGACAGCTCCCTCCCCTATGCCGAGACGCGGAATGCCTTTGCCATGATCGGTGCGCATCTCGTCGAACGTCTGGTAAAAGTCGGCGCCCATCAGGAACGAAGCTTCGATCTGCACGCCTTTGGAAATCCGGCTGCGCAGGCCCACCACGGAGTTCGTCACCTTTGCGCCGTTGATGATGCAACCGTCGCTGATGATGGAGTCGTTGATCTCCGTCTCTTCGATCTTCGAAGGCGGAAGGTAACGTGCGCGCGTGAATACCGGCGCCTCTGCGTCAAACAAATTGAACTTCGGAATCTTGCTCGTCAGATCGAGATTCGCGCGATAGAACGCGCCGATAGTTCCGATGTCTTCCCAGTAGCCGTCAAACAGGTGTGCCTGCACGTGCTCCGACTTGATCGCCGCCGGAATTACCTCTTTGCCGAAGTCGAGCCAACTGGGATCCTGGGCGAGTAGCTGTTCGAGTTTGTCGTACTTGAAAACGTAAATTCCCATCGACGCGAGATACGGACGCCGCTGTGCTTCGTGCACATTTAGCCCGAGTTGCCCGGTGTCGACTTGCATCGACAGCAGCTCGTCGCCTTTAGGTTTCTCTTTAAACTCGACGATGCGGCCATTGTCGTCAGTCTTCAACAAACCAAACTCACTTGCCGAACGCGCTTCGCATGGAATCACTGAAACAGTCACATCAGCATTTGTTCGATGATGATGTTCGAGGAACACGCGATAGTCCATGCGATAAAGATGATCGCCGGAGAGAATCAATAACGTGTCGATGCCCCAGTCTCTGATGTGCGGCAACACCTGTCGCACGGCGTCGGCGGTCCCCTGAAACCACTGCGGGCTTTCAGGTGTTTGCTCGGCGGCGAGTATCTCCACGAAGCCATTCGAGAATTGAGAGAAGCGATAAGTCTGCGCGATGTGCCGGTTGAGCGATGCGGAGTTGTATTGCGTCAGGACGAAGGTGCGCAGGACGTCGGAGTTGATGCAGTTTGAAAGTGCGATATCGACGAGCCTGTATTTGCCGCCGAGCGGCACTGCCGGTTTCGATCGCTGTTGCGTGAGCGGGAAGAGACGATTACCGGCGCCTCCGCCAAGAATCACCGCCAGGAGTTTTGGATTTGCGGGCATTGTAACTGTCCTAGTAGGCGGAGGCTCTTGCGGTCGTGGGTGCGTGGCCGGCTGCTTCCTGCGCGATCTTTACGCCGACGCTCGCGCCGATGCGCGTCGCGCCTGCTTCAACCATCTTGCGTGCGTCTTCGAGACCTTTTACACCGCCTGACGCTTTCACGCCAAGCTCACTGCCGACTGTGCGACGCATGAGCGCAACATCCGCGACGGTGGCGCCACCCTTTGCGAAGCCGGTCGAAGTTTTGACGAAGTCGGCGCCGGCTTTCTTTGCTGCGAGACATGCACGCACTTTTTCATCGTCAGTCAACAATGCAGTTTCAATGATCACTTTGCAGATCGCATCGTACTCGTGCGCCACCTGCGCAACCGATCGGATATCGTGCTCGACGAGACAATCGTCGCCACTCTTCAATGCGCCCACGTTGATGACCATGTCGACTTCTTTCGCGCCGTCGAAGATTGCGCGGCGTGCTTCGTAAGCTTTGACGTCCGGCAGCGTGGCGCCGAGTGGAAATCCAATCACGGTACACACGGGAATGCCGCTGCCGATCAGGTTGCACGACGCGACGCGAACCCACGTCGGGTTGACGCAGACGGACGCGAAGCGATAACTCGCTGCTTCCTGGCAAAGTTTTTTGATGTCGTCGTCGGTGGCTTCAGGCTTGAGCAGTGTGTGGTCGATCAGTCCTGCCCATGCGGTTGCGGAGGCGGTTTCGCCAAGGACAAGACCGATGCGTGCGGCGCCTGCGTCGACGATTCGATGCATGCGTTCCGGGCAGCGGTGAAAACACTCGGACGTGCACCCGCACATGGCCGCCTGCTCGACGCCTTCGCCGTTCAGACGCGCGACGATCACCTCGGTGATCTGCTCGATCAATGACTCGTAATCGCCGTTGTTTGAGAAGGCCATCGCCGACATTCTAGCACGCGAGGAATAGGTCCTATAGGACCTATACGACCTATTTACCGTTGGTAT
>DASUPZ010000070.1:0-8228 GCA_036280855.1 Pyrinomonadaceae bacterium
GTGCCCGGATTCTTTTTCGACTCCGCATACTGTCGAATCCCGAGCGTGCCGTCCGGATCGATGCGCCACGTCAACTCCAGCCAGAACTCGTTTTCTTCCCAAACTTCACCCGGATTCACTGTGCGCGTGTCGTCGATTGTCTCGCCCGCGCGTTGTCGCACAGCTTTCATCACCGGCTGGCGAAAGCCGAGCCACTGCGAATCGTGTGTTTCGTATGAATGAAGATCGTGCCGCTCCGAGCCCACGCCCATGGGCAAAACATAGTCGGCGTAATACGCCGTTTCATTCCACGTCGGCGTAAGTGCGACGTAACAACCGACGAGATCCGGATCGGTCAACATCTCGATCCACGAGAACCCGTCAGGGTTAGTCCACACCGGGTTGTAGACGCGCGTGAAGTAGACGTCGAGTTTGGCGCGCCCATCTTTCAGGAAGTGCGGCAGCAGAAACGACATCTCATTCATCGAGAGCGGATACTCGCGCGGCCACGTGATCTCGTTCCACATCTTCGGATGCGGCGGCGTATAAATCGGGCGCGGCACGAATTTGTTCCACGCATTCGGATAAACTCCGCCTTCAGTCGCGATCGCACCCAGCAACGCATTGAGCATGAACAAACACCGCGCCACCATCCAACCGCCACTCACACCCGACGCCACACTCCTCCAGTTGTGACTGGAAAACCTCGTCCCCGCCGTCGCCACTACCCTCGCGACTTCCTCGATCGTCTTCGCCTCAACCCCCGACTCCTTAGCGGCAAACTCAAACGTATACTCCTGGTAGATCCTCTTCAATCGTTCTTCAAAATCCGCAAAATCCGTGTCCAACTCTTTCCAATTCCACCACCTCTCCACAAATTCCCTGTTATAGAGATCGTTCTGGATCAGATAGTTCGCGATAGCAAGCAGGATCGCGGCTTCAGAACCCGGATACGGCGACACCCAGTAGTCAGCATGCGTCGCGGTGTTTGAAAGTCGCGTGTCGAAGACTATGAGCTTGGCGCCGTTTGCTTTGCCGTCGATCACGCGTTGCGCATGTGGGTTGAAGTAATGACCCGATTCGAGGTGCGCGCTGATCAGCAGGATGACTTTTGCGTTTGCATGATCGGGGCTGGGACGATCGAGTCCCATCCAGAGTTGATAGCCTTCGCGGCTGCCGGACGAACAGATGTTTGTATGTGAGTTGTGACCGTCGATTCCCCACGCAGCGAGAATGCGTTCAGTAAAACCATCTTCGCCGGGGCGACCGACGTGATACATGATCTCGTGACGCCGGTTTTCGATGATCGCGTTGCGAATGCGTGTGGCAAGTTTGTCGAGCGCCTCGTCCCAGGTGGTGCGTTCCCATTTCCCCTCACCGCGTTTTCCGGTGCGTTTGAGTGGATAAAGAATGCGATCCGGATCCGCTACCTGGTTGAGTGTCGCGGGACCTTTGGCGCAATTGCGTCCACGCGATCCGGGATGCTCGGGATTACCCTCAAACTTCTGCACCTCGCCGGTGACCTTGTCGATGTAAGCGAGCAGCCCGCACGCGGATTCACAGTTGAAGCACGTAGTGGGAACGAGCGAGTAGTGCCGCTCCTTTCTTTGCGGCCACGCGCGTGAATCGAGCTCGGTCCAGTCATCCCACCGCTCCTTCGGCGGAAACGCCGCCAGATGATTGCGACTCGGTCCAGGGTAGAAGGTTTCGTTGTTTGATTTTTTATGGCTACTCAAGTGCGGTATGTCCAATAACCCGGTTCGCGATGATTGTGCATTACTGCTAACAAGCGGATCTCGCGTGGTGTAACTCGATAAACAATCCCGTACGGAAAACTGCTCAATCTACAGCGACGGATACTGGAGGAGATCGGCTGCCAGCCATTTGGGAATTTCAAGATTCGCGAGATGGTCATTTCGATGTCTTCGCGAAATCGATCTCCCAGGATATCCCGTATACCGTCGTAATGATTTTCTATTTCTTCAAGTTCCTTTTCAGCGTGAGGATGAAAAGAGTAGTTCATCGTTTATATCTTGATCTCAACCGGTTCATGACTTCGTCGCCTGGAATAGGCGTAACGATTCCATCTTCAATTTCTTTATCGCGCCGTGCGGCTTCTTCGGCCCACAAAGCCTCAATTCGTTCCTGGTCTTCTGAATCCAGACTCTCCATCAGATGTTCGGCTAACATTGCTCTGGCACCAGGAGGTAGAGCTAATGCGGCATGCATTATTTCTTCGTATGAGCTCGTCTTGTCCATGATTGCTCAGTCTAACATGTCCTTTGTCGCACCCCGTATATTAAGCGAGTGGTACGGCTTGGGCGGATTGGACGTAGGCGTTTTCGAAGAGCATCAGGCCGATCAGGGCCAGGGGAGCTCCGGCTACGCCGATCGAGATGTTCAAAACGCCCAGCACTGCCAGCAACGGCAGGAGGCCGCCGAGGATCGACAGGATCGTGCCTGTCCAAAAGTCATTCTTGTATCTGCCTTGCACCATTTCCCAGATCGCGAGACGCGAGTGCGCGGTCGGATGTGTCAGCGACACTTCGCCCCACACCATCAACAGGTGAACCAAACTCGTGATGCCGAGTGTCCATAGAAGCAGGGAAACTTCCGGACGCAGGGCGCTTATGATTCCAGGTGTAACCCCACCACTCCAAATCACGATCACCGGTAACAAAACTGCCGAGCCCAGCAACATCGCCTGGAAAAACAAGTGCGGCGGCAACAGTGGGTTTTGCCACATGTCGCGCGCCTTCGCCTGTGCAAATAAATACGCCGTGTAGACCGCCGTCATGAGCGAGAGCGGAATGCCGGCGATCATCAACCACATTTGAAACGACGTCGACGCAAGCAGGCTCGCCATAAAGTGAAGCGCAAGCACAAGCGTATAGCCCGCGATGATGAACGCCCCTTTTACAAGCCAACTGCGCCACTGTGGCCGCGTAAAGATCAGATGAAAGCGTTCCGGATGCTCGAGGTCCCAGAGCAGCAGCCCGCCGGTGATCGCCAGGAACACACCGGAAACGACCGGTGCGACCCACAGCCAGAGCGGGCTGTTTGCGCTGATAACGCCAATCAGCACGAGCAGCGCGGCGACGAGGTAAACTCCCGACGCGATGCCCTTGGTCCAGGTGTAAAGACTCACACGCCAGTCCCACGGAATCGAATGTGCTACGTCATACGAAAGCAACGCCGCCGCGGACGAGTTGTTGAAGTTTGGATTTCCGGAAGTGACAAACTCCGCGCCCTGCTGTTGCTCGCTCCACATGAACAGACCGCCTTCCGGTCGTTTGGCGGCGAGCGGATCGAGCGTCGCCTGGTGCGCGCCTTTGTAAAAAAGTTTTGGCAGCGTCTCTTTCTCAGGACGACGCACGGCAACAGTGTCGCGGTTGACGATCTGCGTAACGTACGAATCCGGATCGTTCATGTCGCCCACAAGAATTGCCTGCGTCGGACAAACGACAACGCACGCAGGTTCGAGGTTCATGTCGATGCGATGCGCGCAGAAGTTACACTTCTCAGCCGAGTGATCATCGGGATTTATGAAGATTGCGTCGTACGGACAGGCCGCCATGCACGCCTTGCAGCCGATACAGATCGACTTATCGAAATCGACGATCCCATCCGCGCGTTTGAACATCGCCGACGTCGGACACGCGGTGACGCACGGAGCATGAGCGCATTGATTGCAACGCGTTACCTGGTGAGCGCGTCGTGCTTGAGGAAAGACGCCGATATCGACGTGTTTGACGTAGGTGCGCGTGACGGAAAGCGGAACGAGATTTTCTGACTTGCACGCAGTCGTACACGCGTGACAGCCGATGCAGCGCGTATGGTCGATTACCTTGGCCCACTGAATCGGGCGTTCCATCATATAAGCCGGCTCCCGTTGGAGAGCGGAAACTATAACATGAGCCCGAGCAACAATTGACAAATCCCGCAGGGGAGTTCAGAGTTCAGCCTTTAGGCTGCGGTTCTCCAAGCTAAAGCTTGAACTCTGAACCGCTGAATGCGGAGGCTTCGCATGAGTTTCAAATTTATTAATTCCGCCATAATTCTGCTGGCCGCGTTGATGTTCGCTGCCTGCAACGCCGCTGACACAAAGGTAGTCAACAACGCAGCACCCGCGGCCACTCCCGGCAAGATCGGCACGGACGGCGTCCGTCGTGTCACGACTGCTGAGCTGGCAGCGTTGATGCAGGAAGGAAAAGCGTTCGTGGTTGACGTTCGGTTGCAGGATGCTTATGACACGGGACACATCCCGGGCTCGATACTCATTCCCGCAGGCGAGATCCAGAATCACCTGGATAAGCTTCCACGCGACAAGATGATTGTCACCTACTGTGCTTGAACGGCCGAACATACGTCCGCCGGTGCGGTGGTCACACTCAAGCAAAAAGGTATCGAAAACGCAGCAGCGCTGCTGGGTGGCTGGAACTTGTGGAAGCAGGAAAACAGGCCGATCAAGAAGAACCGGTAGGACGCGGCAATCTGATAGGTCGGAATAGGCCCTATAGGTCTTATAGGACCTATCCTATGTCTGCACCACTTGCGTCACGAGCGCCGGCAGCGGCGTGACAGCCCTCGACGCAGGCACACAAAGCACCGGACACGGCGCGTTTCTGATCACTCTCTCGATCTCCGATCCCAACACCTGACTATTCCCAAACAACGATCCGTGCACCGCCGTGCCGATCACGATCAGATCCGCCTCGAGCGTCGTCGCGAGTTTCACGATCTCCTGATACGGCCGGCCCTCCTCGATGTACGTTCGCGCCCCGCCGCCGTTCATGCGCGAAAGTTGGCCCATCCGTTCCTGCACGTAACTGCGCAAACGCGTCAACGCTGCAAGGCCGCCTTCGGGAAATATCACGGAGATCTGCTCGAAGTAATCGCCGATAACGTAGACTGCGTGAAGCTCCGCGCCTAAGCGATTTGAGATCTGCGTCGCGAGTTGAGTTGCTGCGACAGATGAGGGACGAAAGTTCGTCGCAAGCAACACACGATTGAGTCGAAGTTCGCCTGGTTCTGAAACAAAGTCGCGTTGCGGCGGGCGGATCGCGAGCACCGCGCAAGGCGACTCAGCCACTATCTCTTCCGCAATCGATCCGCCAAAAGCGCGCGTGAATCGATTGCGCCCACGCATCACAACCGTCATCAGATCTACGTCGTGCTCGACCGCGTTGCGTGCAATCTCGATCCGCGGATCGCCTTCTGTCAGGATCGTTTCAGTCTCAACACCGTTCAGGCACGGATCGGAACGCAGATCGGCGATCTGAGTCTGCACGTCACCCGGCGCTTTCGAGTCCTGAACGTGAAGCACAAACACTCGCCCGCCGCCATGGCGCGCAAACGCCGCCGCATACGGCAGCGCCGCACGGGAATGCGGCGAGAAATCCGTGGGGAAGAGAATGTTTCTAAAAGGAAACATACGGCCCGAACACTACCACCGTGTTCCGATCCTGTAAATCTTGTCAATCTCGATAATCTTGTGCCAAACTCCGCAAGCTTTCCTACGGCAAGTTACGTAATCGAAAATCCAGTCCGGAGGCGACATCTTGCTTCAAGGAATCTTTCGCACCAAGAGTCTCGATGAGATTCTGGCGGCTGTTGGCGGTCCACAGTTTTCACTCAAACGTTCACTGACCGCGTTCAGCGTAACGCTTATCGGTATTGGAGCAATCATCGGCGCCGGGATATTCGCCACTGTCGGCACCGCTGCCGCCGGAACCGCCGACCGCGCGGGCGCAGGTCCGTCGCTGATGCTGTCGTTTGTTATCACTGCAATCGTCTGTGGTTTCACCGCACTCTGTTACGCCGAGCTTGCGTCGATGGTTCCGATTTCAGGTTCGGCTTACACCTATTCCTATGCGACCCTCGGCGAACTGGTCGCATGGATCATCGGCTGGGACTTGATCATTGAATACGCAATCGGCAACGTTGCAGTCGCGATTAGCTGGGCCGAGTTTTTCAATCGACTGCTGCGCAATCTCGGCATCTACGTGCCTGAATGGTTGACTTCAAACTATCGCACTGCAACTGAAGAGACGCTCGCAGCTGCGCCGCACATCTTCGGAGTGCCGATCGTCTTTAACGTGTTTGCATTTGGCATCGTCGCGCTGATCACGATCGTGCTCGTCTGGGGTATTAGAGAGTCGTCGTTTTTCAACGCTATCATGGTGCTGATCAAGATCCTCGTGCTGGTGTTCTTCGTCGGCGTTGCGCTTTATTACGTTTCGCCCGCGGAGATGACACAAAACTGGAAGCCGTTCCAACCGCAGGGATGGTCAGGGACGTTAACGGGCGCGGCACTCGTCTTCTTCGCCTATATCGGCTTCGATGCGGTCAGCACGGTGGCGGAGGAAACAAAGAACCCCAGCAGAGATCTGCCTATCGGCATCATCGCGTCGCTTGTGATCTGCACGGTCCTTTACGTGGTGGTCGCGGCGGTGTTCACCGGAATGGTGCCCTGGGAGACGATTCGAAGCTGGACTTCTGCACAGCAGGGCGAATCGTTGACGATGGCGCTCGAACATGTCGCGCCGCAGGCGTTGTGGCAAAACACTGTGGTTGCGTTCGGTTCTGTAATCGCTCACACGGCCGTGTTGCTCGTGTTTCAGCTCGGCCAGCCTCGCATTTTCTTTTCGATGGCGCGCGACGGACTGCTGCCATCCACGTTTGCGAGTGTCCATCCGCGATTCAAGACCCCACACGTGACGACGATCGTTACGGGCCTCGTAGTCGGCGGCATTGCAGCGTTTGCAACCGTTGACGAGATGGTGAGTTTGACCAACATCGGCACTCTCTTCGCGTTTATCCTGGTATGCGTCGGCGTCATAGTCTTGCGGCGAAAAGATCCTGAGCGCCCGCGGCCGTTCAAAGTTCCGTTTGGTCCATACCTGTTGCCGGGGCTTGGCGCGTTGTCGTGCGCGGGGTTGATCTATTACCTGCCTGGAGGTTCTTACTGGCGATTTGTCGGCTGGTTGGCGCTGGGGATGGCGGTTTATCTTTCGTACGGATACACGCGCAGCGCGGTGGGTCAAAAGCTCGGGCGTCCTTCGCGCACGCCCGTGGGTCTGAAGCTTGCGGCAATAGGTTTCGTGCTTGTGGCGGCCGGACTGTTTGTGATTCCGCACGATGTGCCGCCGCGAGAATTGCTTGCGGAGGTGTTTGACACGAACGCGGAGCAGCACAAACAAACGTTATATGGTTTACTGATCATCATCGCAGGCGCGGTCGCCGCGGCACTCGGCATCGCGCTGGGCAGCAGAAAACCAAGAACAGAATAGGTCCTATACGACCTAGAGGACCTATAAATCCTACAGATCCTGATAGGACCTATACGACCTATTAAAAGCAATGAACGCGCTTCCAGTCATCATCGGCGCACTCTGCGTTATCGCAATCGCGTACCGCTATTACTCCGCCTTCATCGCCGCGAAAGTTCTCGCGCTCGACGATTCGCGCCCGGTGCCGTCGCAGACGATGTTCGACGGCCACAACTATTACCCAACGAACAAATGGGTCCTCTTCGGCCATCACTTCGCAGCGATCTCCGGCGCCGGCCCGCTGATCGGTCCGGTGCTGGCGGCGCAGTTTGGCTACTTGCCCGGATTGCTGTGGCTTGTGATCGGCGTGTGCCTCGGCGGCGCCGTGCACGACTTCATGATCATGGCGGGCAGCGTTCGTCGCAAAGGCAAATCCCTCGCGGAGATGGCGCGAACGGAGATCAGTCCACTCTCCGGACTTGTCGCGGGCGTTGCAATCCTCTTCATCGTCGTCATCGCACTCGCCGGCCTCGGACTTGTCGTCGTCAACGCGTTGGCCGAATCACCCTGGGGAACGTTCACAGTCGGATTCACAATCCCGCTCGCGTTGTTCATGGGCCTGTACATGTATCGCTTCCGCAAAGGAAAGATCCTGGAGGCGAGCATCATCGGCATCATTGGACTGCTCTTTTCAGTATGGCTCGGCGGCCGCATCGCCGAATCGCCACTCGCCGAAACATTCACGCTTTCACGAAACAGCCTGATCATCATCATGGCGGCGTACGGATTCATTGCTTCGGTGCTGCCGGTGTGGATGCTGCTATGCCCTCGTGATTACCTGTCGTCGTATCTGAAAGTCGGAACGATCGCGTTTCTGATCATCGGCGTGATTATTGTCAGTCCGAATCTCAACATGCCGGCTTTCACGCCGTTCACGGCGGGCGGCGGGCCAGTCATCCCCGGAAGTCTCTATCCATT
>DASUPZ010000071.1:0-3259 GCA_036280855.1 Pyrinomonadaceae bacterium
TCGTAAACGACGTGTACTCCCTTGTCGTCCGTTAATCGCTTCGTCTCAGTCTCAAAATCTGCCTCGGTATAGACGATGCAGTCGTCTGCACCAGCGTCACGCGCGAGTTGCGCCTTCTCCTGTGTTCCCGCGGTTGCGATCACGCGGGCTCCGATTCGCTTCGCCATTTGGACCAGCAGCAATCCCACACCGCCGGCTGCCGCGTGTACGAGCGCGATCTCGTCGTTCTTCAATTTATAGGTGCAGTACAAAAGATAATGCGCGGTCATGCCCTGTAGCATCGCGGCAGCTGCCTGCTCAAAATCCACCTCGTTGGGGATCTTCACTAAGCGAGCCGCGGGCACCGCCGCGGACTCGGCATAACTTCCCAGGGCGCTCGTGTAAGCAACACGATCGCCGGGTTTGAGCGTGGTCACTTCGCTGCCAACCTCAGTCACCACGCCCGCCGCTTCCTGTCCATTAATAAAGGGGAGTTGCGCGGGGTAACGGCCTTCGCGGAAGTAAACGTCGATAAAGTTGACGCCGGCCGCTTTGATTTGAACCACGGCTTCATTCGGCTTTGGTGTTGGATCGGGCACTTCGACGGGAGTGAGCACCTCCGGCCCACCCACTTCTTTTACTTGAATGGCTCTCATAGTTTGCACATATTGCCACTAGATCGGACGGTTATGCATCTCTCCGAAAACCGTGTTAGGATACGCGCTCGCACACCTGCCAACGCCCGGAAAATCCGAAGCAAACGCGAAAGGAGTTGTTGTGATCATCAAACGAACTGTCCTGTCGGTTCTGGCCCTGCTTCTGACGATCTCGATGTCCCAGCCAATGCTGGGTCAGAAGAAAACGCCGGCCTCTTCCGACTCCATCAAGATCCCATTCGAAACTTATAAGCTCCCAAACGGTCTCACGGTAATTCTTTCACAGGACAAAACAACGCCGACGGTCGCCGTCAACGTTTGGTATTACGTTGGATCGAAAAACGAGATGCCGGGACGCACCGGCTTCGCGCACCTGTTTGAGCATGTGATGTTCACCGGATCGGGCCACGTGCCTTATGGCCTGCACGACAAGCTCACTGAGGGTGTGGGTGGCGGTAACAACGGTACAACCAACAACGACCGCACCAACTACTTCGAGACGATACCTTCGAACTATCTCGAAACAGCTTTGTGGCTCGAGTCAGATCGCATGGGCTTTCTGCTCGACAAACTCGACCTCGCCAAGCTCAACGCGCAACGCGATATCGTGAAGAACGAGCGGCGGCAAGGTGTGGATAACCAGCCGTACGGTCGCGTCGGCGAGATCTTTGCCGCTGCGATGTATCCCAAGGGCCATCCGTATTCGTGGCCGGTAATCGGTTCGATGACGGATTTGACCGCCGCGTCCGAAGAGGATGTGAAGGCGTTCTTCCGGCTTTACTACGCGCCAAACAACGCGACGCTCGCAGTGGTCGGCGACTTCGATCCCGCGCAAGCAAAGGCGTGGATTCAGAAATACTTTGCCGACCTGCCGCAGGGTAAACCCGTTGAAAGGCCAAAGGTCCCGCTCGGGAAATTGGATGCGAACAAACGCCTGGTCTATGAAGATCGCGTGCAGGTGCCGCGGCTCTATATTCAGTGGCCGACAGTTGGTTTCAAGAACGACGACGATTACGCCCTCGCAGTGATGGGCTCGATCCTTTCGGGTTCGCGAACTGCGCGCCTGACCAAAGCGCTCGTTTACGACTCGCAGAAGGCGTCGCAGGTTTCCGGTTTTCAAAACTCTGCTGAGGACGTCGGCGTTTTTCAGGTGACTGTGGTTCCGCGGCCTGAGTCAACACTTACCGAGCTCGAGGCTGCTGTCGATCAAGTGCTTCAGAAGTTCATCAGTGAAGGGCCGACAGAAGAAGAGTTGCAAAAGGCGAAGAGTGGTCTGGAGTTGAGCTTCTTGCGGGGGCTCGAATCAAACCTGGGCAAAGCGAACCAGTTGATCAATGGCGCGGTTTTCTACGGTGATCCGGGTCACTTCAGAAATGATTATCAGAAGACGCTCGCAGTTACTGCGGCGGATGTTAAGCGTGTCGCGGCGAAGTATCTGACGAGTGCTCGCATCGTGCTCAGCGTCGTGCCAAAAGGGAAAAAGGACCAGGCTTCCAAAGCGGCCGAAAGCGAAGTAATCACGATGGTGATTGAGAAGGCACGAGGAGGTAGATCATGAAACAACAAAGAAAACTTCTTGCCATCGTGGCGGCATTCATTATCAGCGCCGCGAATCTCATGGCGGTGGCACAACAGCCACTCGACCGTACCAAGCTTCCAACACCCGGTGTGACTCCGGTGCTGCGCGTCCCGACCTGGACCAAAACCGAGTTGTCCAACGGTGCGACTTTGATCGTCTCCGAGCGCCACAACTTGCCGCTCGTCTCTTTCACGATCACGTTTCTCGGCGGTTCGAACCAGTTTGAAACTGCCGCGAAGCGTGGTGTTGCTGCGATGACCGCGTCGATGCTCACCGAGGGCACAAAGACGCGTACCGGCGATCAACTTTCAGACGCATTGCAACTGCTGGGCACCAACATCGGCGCCGGTATCGGTGGCGAAGAAGGATCGATCGGGTTTGTATCAACGGCAAAGAACTTCGATGCAACCCTCGCGCTTCTTGCCGACATGATGCTCAACTCGACGTTCCCCGCCGACGCCCTCGAGCGTTTACGCGCGCGCACGCTCGTGAACCTGACACAAGCAAGAGACCAGCCCGCCGTCGTGAGCGGACAGGTCTTTGCGAAGGTTCTTTACGGCGATGCACATCCGTATGGCCAGCGCACGACCGAGGCTTCGGTGAAGTCGATCACGCGTGACGACGTCGTAGCGTTTCAGAAGGCTTACTTTCAACCCGGCCGCGCGATCATTACCGTTGTCGGCGACGTTACGCCGATGAAAATTAAAGCCTCCATCGAAAAGGGTTTGGCTGCATGGACCAAGGCTGGTGAAAAGCCCGCGTTTGATTATCCGAAACTGCCCGAACTCCAACCGGCGAAGATTTATCTAGTGGACAAACCGGGATCGGCGCAGTCAGTAGTAAATATCGGACTTCCTGGTCCCGCCCGAAACACGCCTGACTTTTTCGCGCTGCAGGTGTTGAACACGATCCTCGGCGGACAATTTCAATCGCGGCTCAACGCAAACATTCGCGAGGAAAAAGGCTACAGTTACGGTGTGAACTCCGGCTTTAGTTACGGCAAAGGACCGGGAGCGTTTCGCGCCGGTGGTGCAATCGTTGGGGA
>DASUPZ010000072.1:0-4273 GCA_036280855.1 Pyrinomonadaceae bacterium
GCGCCGGCATGGCTCCATCGATCTGTTGCCGGATCGAACTGTTGAGCGCGAGCCCGTAACGTCCGGCAGCTTTCTGGCTGATGCCGGCGACCATGTTTTTCGCGATCGCCTCGTCGTCGATCCGTTTTTCAAACTCGGCCACATCGTTGCGCTGTGCGGCATCAATCATCAGCGCGAGTGTGTAGGTAGGAGTCGATTGATAATAGCGCCACGAAACGAAACCGGCCACGACAACAACAACTACGAGCACCAAAACGACCACGCCGAGAATCGCCAGCACCCTGGGCCACCGCCGCCGCGTGCCCCCAGACGCGCGAGGCCTGCGAGCGTTCTGTTGAGGCGCATCCAGATTAACAACTATGCGGTTGCCCATCGCTCGATCCGTGCTAAAAGAGCCGTCGCTGCTTAAATTTAGAATAGGTCTTATAGGTCCTATCCGACCTATACCAACCTATTAATCCGTTAAATCCGCGGATTCAACACGTGTGTTCAAACGTCCCTTCGCCAAACGAACGCTCACCGCGTCGCCCTGCATTACTGCCGCAGCATCGCGCAACGGTTTGCCGGATGCATCCTGCGCGATCGCGTAACCCCGTTGCAATACTCCAAGCGGCGACAGTGCGTCAAGCGAAGCTGCGGCGAGTCCGAGCCGCTCGCGACCGTCCTGTAGCTGGCCCTGCATCAATGCGCCACATGCCGACGAAGCCGAGTCAAGACGCGCGCGCGCCCTGTTAAGCCGTGACTTCACTTCGTCAAACGCCTGCGACAACGCTTGTTCCTGCACTCGCGCTCGCAAATGCACCACCTGGTAACGCGTCAAACGCACCAGTTGCCGCCCGAGATTGTCGAGCGCCGAACAGATCTGATCTTCACGCGCTGCCACGATCTCAGCCGCAGCCGAAGGTGTCGCAGCGCGGAAGTCAGCCGCGAAATCTGCAATGGTGAAATCAGTTTCATGGCCCACGGCGGAGATTACCGGAATCGCCGACTTGCGAATCGCGCGCGCGACTTCTTCCTGGTTGAAGGCCCAGAGGTCTTCCGTCGAACCACCACCACGCCCCACGATCAATACGTCGACAAGATCGTCTTTGCGGCCTTCGCGCAATGCCAGCTCGTGATATTGATTTACGAAACGAATGGCGCGCGCGATGTCTGGTCCGGCACTGTCGCCCTGCACGCGCGCCGGTGAAAACAGCACATGGACCGTTCGCGTGCGGCGTGAAATGACGTTGAGAATGTCGCGAATCGCAGCTCCGGTTGGCGAAGTAACAATTCCAACGCGTCGCGGAAACACCGGCAACGGGCGTTTCAGTTCTTTCGCAAACAGGCCTTCCTTCTGCAAACGATCGCGAAGTTGTTCGAAGGCGATTCGCAATGCGCCGGCGCCGACGGGATCGAGCGCATCGATAACGAGTTCATACTCACCGCGCGGCGCATAGACCGAGAGCTTTCCGCGCGCGCGAACTTTCAAACCGTTCGCAGGACGAAAACGAATGCGCGTGTTTGTCGAGCGGAAACACTTCGCCCGCAACTGCGCGTTTTCGTCTTTGAGCGTGAAATACCAGTGACCGGAAGAGTGATCTTTGAAGTTTGAAATCTCGCCTTCTATCCAAACGGCGTTGAAGCGAGATTCGAGTGAGATCCGGATCGAGTTTGTAAGCTCGGAAACGGTTAGCGGCTTGCGTTCAGGTTCGTCGAATAGCGCATTAAACAGAGGCTGTTTCACAGGATTACAGGATGAACAAGATTTACATGATTAAGGGCTGTTTGCCTCGACCACCGGACTCAGCCTGATTGATGCGCCGTCGCGATTGGTGCGCACACGCACTCGCGGTGACGTTGAAACAGAATTCGACGCGTAGGTGATAGTGTACGCCGATCGTAGCTGCGCGACGACGTCGTCATACGCCTTCTGGAGATCAGCGAGACGTCGAATCGGATAGTAAACCCCGCCTGATGCCTCCGCGAGTTTGCGTCCTTCTTCTTCGGCGCGCGTCGTGAGGGTGAGATAACGCGTGCGTGTCGGATCGATCGTCACCTCCGGTTTCGGCACGCTCGCTTCCGGTACCAAACCCGAAGGCACGTACAACGGGTAAACAAGCACGCCCGATTCGCCCAGCGCCTGCAAAATCGCGGGAAACGGCAGGAACGATTTGTTATCGTCGCCGTCAGACATCACGACGATCGCGGTGCGTTCTCCGCGGACGCGTCGCAGCGGTTCGCTCAAAACGTAACCAAGCGCATCGTAAAGCGCAGTCCCACCGCCGGCGTCGATCTCGTCCAGCTTACGCGAGAGCATTTCGCGGTCAGTGCTGAAATCGGAGATCACTTGAATGTCATCGCGGAAACTGATGATCGAAATTCGATCCTGCGGACTCGCCGTGCGAAGGAAGTCGCGCGCAGCTTTGCGAATAAAATCCATTCGCTCCTCGACACTGCCTGAAACGTCCAGCAGCAGCACGAGGTTGAACGGTTCATTCGCCGGCGCAACACTCGTAACACGACGTTCGACGCCGTTTTCCCAGACCGTGAAATCCGATTCGCGCATGCCTCCGATTGCGCGCCCGTGACGATCGGTAACACTGGCGTTGAACCGCATCAACTGCGGTGCAACGGCGCTTACAATCCGTCCCGGCGATGAGCGTCTGGTCAGCTCAGGTTCTTTCTCCGGCGGCGGCAACGTGTGCGCGTAGTCGCCAAACATCTTTGGTGCAACTTTGCGAATCGCTTCGACGAGCTGAATATCCCCGCTGCGGACGATCGCGCGTGCGGCTTCAGTCAATGGCCGCTCGCGAAGATCGGCCGGCGCCATTGCCGGATCGATGTTCAGCAGCACCACACCGCGTTGCGTGCGAAAGTCCAACGCGACGAGCTCTTCTTTCTTGGCGTCTTTTTCGCCAAGCCGTCCCGAGAGTTTGAATTGACCGCCCGCCTTTTCCTGAACCGGCGGCAGTTCGACGTCGCTCATGTAGCGCGGCCGGCTTGCTTCCCAAACAAAGTTGAACTTCACAGCTTCGAGCGGCACATCGGCATGAATCGTTCCGGTGTCGGTTTTCACTGACGCCGATTCCACGCTGCCGACTACGTCGACCGCCCCCGCTTGCCCTTCGACGTCCACTTTCGAGCGCGTCGGAATCGTCACGATGAGATCGATCCGGTTCTTTTCGCCGCGCTGGCGCACGTCGATGCGAAAGAAAGTGCCCTTCGACTCGATTTTCACGTCTTCAGCCTCGATCGCCTGACCGGCGGATCGCGCTTCGATGGTCACTTTTTTCTGTTGCTCTTCAGACGCGACCACACTGACGCGTCCGTCAAGGTTTTTGACTGAAAGGGTGACCTTTTCGGGCGCTTCGATTTCCTGTTTGAAGCTTTGCGCGGAGACTGAAAGACACAACCCGGCAAGCAAACACAAAAGCTGGGCGAGGCGTTTACTAAACAACATTGCCGACAGATCTTGCCCACCTGCACGCCGCCGGTCAAGTGCGGCCAAGCGGCGCCGAACATTTACCCATTGCGCCGGAGTGTTGTAAAGTTAGAACACACCGACATTAGAAATTTGAGGGGTTTTTGGAAATGCGTTGGACGAAGTTGTGGATAATTACTCTCTCATTGATGCTTGGGGTGCATTCCGTGGCGTCTGCTCCCGCGAAAATCGAGTTCACAGGAGGCACATTTGAAGCTTCGGGAGTGGTGCAGGTGCCGGGAACCGACGGTGTGCTGTTTGTCGATGACGGCCGTACGGACGAAGTTTTCTGGATGCGCCTCAGCGGCGATCGCAAACAGGCAGGTGCGATCAATCCGGTAAAACTTTCGGCGAGCATTATCGATCTCGAAGGCATCACCACCGACGGAAATCACTTTTACGTAGTCGGCTCACAGTCGAAGGCAAAGGGCGGCGATCTCACCGGCCTCGCGCGCTTCAAGTTTGAGGCAAACAACAAACAGGCTGCCGGCACACAGGCGATCTCCGGTCTGAAAAATTTTCTCGCCGACAACGTCGCTGAACTGCGCGGCATGCATGACCGGAAGTACAACGACGGCGGTATCAACGTCGAGGGTATTGCGTGGGATCCTAAGAATAACCGGTTGCTGCTGGGTTTACGTTCGCCCATCGTCGACGGCCAGGCTTTGGTCGTGCCGTTGAAGCTGCGTGATCCGCAAGGCGCTTTCTCGTTTGACAATCTCGAAGTCGAAGGTCAGAAAGCGATCAGGTTGCCACTCGGCGGCGCGGGCATCAGAAGCATTGAGTTTGACAAGGAACGCAAGACGTTCC
>DASUPZ010000073.1:0-3032 GCA_036280855.1 Pyrinomonadaceae bacterium
GCCCAGAGATGCAGGTGAACGTGAAGCAGGAACGAATAAGCGAAGGTGATACTGACGACGGCGACCGTGTCCGCAAGGCGCAGCATCGTGGTCCAGGTGTCGGGACCGAGGTCGAAGAGACCGTGCAGGGTAATTGCCAGGTTGCTGGTGTGCCATCCGCCCATGGTTAACGCCAGGGCGGCGAGTAGGCGCTCGATGGTGGTTAGCTTGCTGCGGTGCCTGACGAGCTGGACCAGCATCCAAAGCGGGAGCAGCGCGCCAATGCTATAGCCGATGACTTGAAGGATTTCGAGCGGATCAAGTGGGGACATGGCAAGTTGTCAGTATAGGTCCTATAGGACTTATAGGACCTATACCAACCGCCGGTTAATTCGCGGCCGTGCGGGAAGGCGGCGTGAATGTTATCTCCACGCGTCGATTCCTTCGCTGACCGGCCGCCGTCGTATTTGGCGCGAGCGGATTCGACGCGCCCATGCCGTTTGCCTGGATGCGCATCGGGTCCACTCCCGCCGACTGGAATCGATCCGAAAGCACACGCGCACGTTCCTGCGTCAACTGCTGCAACGTGACTTCGTTTCCCTTGTTGTCGGTGTAAGCCTCGATCAGGATCTGATAATCAGGATTACTCGCGAGCAATGCGGCGAGCGGTTCGAGCTTCGCGGCAGAAGCAGTCGAAAGCGAAGCCGCACGCGTGTTGGTCCAAATCGTCTCCGGCAGGATCAAACGAAAGCCGGTCGCAGTCTCTTTCAGCGTTCCATACTTCGCGAGCGTCTCTTTCAGATTCGCCTCGGCGGCGCGTCTTTGAGAAGCACGTTGTTCCGCTTCGACTCGCGCTGTCTCAGCCTGTTTCTCTCCTTCGAGCCGCGCGAGTTTCAGTTTTGCGTTATCACTATCTGCACGAAGCGTCTGGACCTCATCACGCAGTTGCGCTATCTCCACACGCTTCTCACGAAGCTGATCGTTTGCAGTACTCAGATCTCGCTCGGCTAACTCACGCGCGCGTTGTTCCTTTTCCAGTGCGGCGCGTAGCTGGGCCACTTCACGTTGCGAACTTTCAGCATCGCGCTCCGCATTGCGCACGGCTTCATCGCGACGGCGAATCTCTTCACGACTGATCCGCGCGGCGCGGCGAACACCCGCCGTCTCTTCGGCATGTGCACCCGCCGCAGTCGCTTTACGCGCCGTAAGATCAATCTCTGCCGTCGGTGAGTTTAAGCGCCACTTCTGCTCCGCCTCTCGCAGCAGATCTTCCGCTGTTTGCAATTCGTTCGGCGCATCCTGTGAGGCGCCTGCATACTTCGCAAGATTGACAGCCTGGCGTGCCCCGAGTAGTGAGACTGGTGTTTGGCGATAATCACTATCAGCTAATTCGGGGACACGCGCCGTGCGGAAATAATCGCTCGAATTGCCGATGTAACGCACGTCAACCGTATCTACCTGACTACCATTCGCCCTTTGCGGCGGAAGGTTTTCCATCACCACCATACGGCTCGGCACTTTCATCAGAAAGTGCGGCTCGGCGGTGAGAATCATCGCGAACGATTGAAGAGGCGTGGTTACGTCGAGCTTTGAATCTACGAACGTACTGCCGCTGCGCTTGATCTCGCCCAGATTGTCTACCTGACCTTCCGGAGAGATGGCCCACAGGATGTAGGTCGTGTAAATGCCGCCCAGCTCCGACGCGCGCGGCAGATCTTCAACATTGAATTCGACGCGTGTGCCGCGGCGTCCGGCGCGCTTCACCTTCGCCTCGCCTTTGAGCCGTGGCAAGACAGTGGTGCCACGAAATTTAACGCTAACCGTTTCATCCAACGGGTAGGTTATCGCTACCGTTTTGCGTTCTATATCCTGTGCAATGGCTACGGAAAAAAGGATTAAAGAAGTGCTGAGCGCAAACACGAGATGTCGACCAATACGGCTAAAAGTCATGGTGAAACAGCTCCTGGGTGTCGAATTCTTGGATTACCGGCTAGATCTACACTGATCTTGATGCCTCAAACAGGCGCATTGTTGCCGATGGATATGAGGAGGTCAAGAACCTTTTCGCCGCAGATCACACGAATTTACGGGGTAATCCGTCAGATCTGTGTGCCTTTGCTTTACGGTAGGCTGCGGTTTGTACGATGAGTACACAGATTCCGGAGAGTAAGAGCAGCGGTACCCAGCCGCGCGGGACGAATAAAGTGAGGATCGCCCAGAGAGTGATCAAGCCTCCGCCAATCCACCAGAGCATCTTTAAACCTCAAAACCACAAAGAAGCACATAAGGCACAAAGTAGTTACTCAAAAACAATCCATCATTTGTGCCTTGTGTGCCTTTTTGCGGCTTAACTTTCGCGGCGTTATGGGATCTCGTTGAGCTTGTAACCGACACCACGCACGGTCAACACGTAACGCGGGTTCTTCGGATCGGTCTCGAGCTTCTTACGCAGACGATTGATGTGCGGATCGATGTTGCGCTGGTAGCCCTCGTAGTCAGTGCTCCAAACTCGATCCAGCAATGCGTTGCGCGACCATGCCCGTCCCGGTTCAGAAGCGAGCAGTTCGAGAATCTGAAACTCCAGCGGCGTAAGGTCGATACGCGAACCCTCTCGAATCACTTCGTGACGCCGCTTGTCGATGACGAGATCGCCAACCTCGATACGTTCGCCGTCCTCTTCCTGAACGACTGTTCCACCTCTGCGAAGCAGCGCCTCGACGCGATACTCGAGTTCGCGCGGGCTAAACGGTTTCGCGAGATAGTCGTCGGCGCCGGCTTCGAAGCCCGCGACCTTGTCTGAGAGTGCGTCGTGCGCAGTCAGGAAGAGTGCCGGCGTCTGAATGCCTCGATCTCTAACGCGCTTCAACAACTCGATGCCCGACATACCCGGCATCGACACGTCGAAGATGAAGCAATCAAATCGGCCCGCGATAGCAGCCTCGAGAGCGGCCATGCCACTGTCGCGTTCGTCCACCTGAAAGCCCAGCCGGCGGAAATACTCGGCCAGAAGGATTCTCATATCGGTATCGTCATCTGCGATCAGAAGACGCTTA
>DASUPZ010000074.1:0-4577 GCA_036280855.1 Pyrinomonadaceae bacterium
AACAGTGCGATGTCTCCCGAATCGGGAGCAGTAATGTTGACGATCATCCGGATCGTCGTGGTCTTGCCTGCACCGTTTGGTCCCAGCAGTCCGAATACCCTACCCGCGCGGACGGTGAGGCTAAGCTCCTTAACCGCCGTAAAGTCGCCATAACTTTTGCTGACCCGATCGAGCTTTACCGTTGTCTCGCTAGCTGCCATTCAGATTGTTTTCCCCTCGTCGATTGACGCCCCCTAAACGCGCAAGACTCAGTTTACTTTGGAATGCTCGCTCTCACACAATTTTGTTCAATTTGCGGTTTTTGTGCCTTTATGGCTTAACGGATGAAGGTTTTCATTGCCACCGGAAGCACATCTGATACATAGTTACACACGTCATCCCCACAGTTCGGCCGCTTAATTCAATTATGTTTGCCTTTCGCAGCTCTCGCAGTCTGGCGTCGTTGTTGTTTCTCCTGATGGTGTGTCCGGGAGCGCCTGCCCAAATAACCCAGGAGCCAAAAACGCGAGATGATGTTGTACGGGTTTACACGGAACTCGTCCAGACTGACGTCATGGTTTTCGACAGGCAGGGTCGGTTTGTCGATGGTCTGACGAAAGAAAACTTCGAACTGCGCGTTGACGGCAAGCCACAGCCGATCCAGGCATTCGAGAAGATCAGCGCCGGCAGTGACGAGGAAACGCAACTCGCGGCAGCACGTGGCGCGACTACGATCAACCTTAAACGTCCCGTGCCACTCGATCGCGGTCGCATCGTCTTTTTCTACGTCGACGACTTTCACATGGACCTCTCGAGCATGGTGGCGGCCAAAAAAGTAATCACCGCCTTTATCGACAAGGAGATGGGCCAGAACGATCAGGCAGCAATCGCTTCCGCCACCGGGCAGATCGGTTTCCTGCAACAACTCACTACTGATCGCATGGTTCTGCGAATTGCGTTGGAGCGGCTGAATCCGAGATCCTATTCGGTGCGCGATTTCGAGCGGCCTCCGATGACCGAGTATGAAGCATTGTTGATCGATCGTTTGGATCGCGACGTCTTCGATTTCTTCATCACTGAAACTCTGCGGCTCAATCCCGGCATGAGTCGCGACCAGGCAGCGTCGATCGTGCGTGGCCGCGCACAATCGACGCAGTCTCAAGGCGCTAGACTGACTCAGAACACCCTGAGCGGTCTCGAGACTCTGGTCAAATCGGCAAAGAATCTTCCCGGACGCAAAGTTGTCTTCTTCCTGTCGGGAGGTTTCCTGATCGAGAACCAGCGTGGCGATTCAATGTCCAAGCTCCGCGATATCACCAGTGCTGCCGCTAAAAACGGTGTCGTTATCTACTCGATGGACACGCGTGGCCTCGTCTCGACGCTGCACGACGCCGCGACGGAAAGACCTTTCGATCCGTTTGGGCGTTTGAGTCTTTCAACGCACGGCGAACTGAATGCCACACAGGACGGTATGAACGCGCTCGCCGCTGATACGGGCGGGAAAGCGATCTTCAACACGAATGATTTGAAAAAGGGACTGGCGCCGGCGATCAAAGAGACGTCGGAGTATTACGTGCTCGCGTGGAAGCCCGAGGATGAGTCGCAGCGGCAACGACGGTTCAGAAATCTCGAGATCAAGTTGATCAATCGTCCCGATCTGACAGTCAGAGTGCGTAAGGGCTACTACGATCTCGATCCTCCGGCCGAGGTTGTTGCTAAGGACACGCCGGCAAAACCGGTGTCCGCGCCTGACAAGCTGCGCGAAGCGATCGTTGCGCCTTATCCGGAAAGAGACCTGCCGATACTTCTGAGTGCCGATTACTACGATCTTGCGGACAAAGGACCGACGCTCTCGACTGCGATTCAGATGCCCGGCGAGTTTCTCGTGTTTGGTCAGCAACCGGACGGCAAGATCCAGGCGACCGTGGATCTTACCGCCGTGTATTACGACGATAAAGGCGATGCGAAAACGAGCATCGGCGAACGAATTGTAACGACGGCGCCGAATCTCGAGACGGCGAAAAATTATCGCAACGACATCACGTTTACTTACCCGGCGAAGTTGCCGCCGGGACTTTACCAGGTGAGAGTCGCAGTGCGTGACGACAGGAGTGGTCGCACCGGCAGCGCGCACGCGTGGATCGAGATCCCGGATCTTGCAAACAAGAAGCTGGCGATGAGCACGGTGCTTCTCGGTGAACGAACACCGGGAATGATGACCAACGTTTCGAGTTCCAATGGCGTCAGTCCTGTCTCCCTCAGCGCGAGTCATCGTTTCCGCCGCGAGTCGACGCTGCGTTTTCTGATCTTCGCATACAACACGGTCTTCTCACCGGCGGATAAGAAGCCGGATGCGGCTGTGCAGGTGCAGGTGATCCGTGACGATCAACCTGTAATCACAACCGCGCTGAGAAAGATCAACACTGAAGGCGTTCTCGATCTCGCGCGACTTCCCTACGCCGCCGAGATCCCGTTGAGTGAACTGTTACCCGGCCGTTACCAGCTTCGAGTGACCGTGATCGATCGCGTGTCGAAACAGAGTACTTCACGACAAACTCACTTCGACGTCTATTAAAACTCACCTCGTGCCCAAGCCCTGGAAACCCACAAAGGAGCAACTGCTCGCCGCGACGGAAAAGACGGTGCGTGACGTGATCGCTCCTGACCTGCGAGTTCTTTTCTGCGGCATCAATCCGGGTCTATACACGGCCGCCGTGGGCCATCATTTCGCGCGTCCCGGAAATCGCTTCTGGCCCGCGCTCTATGCCGCCGGTTTCACCGATCGCCTGCTCTCGCCTTTCGACGAACGCGAACTGCTCAAGAGCGGCTACGGCATTACGAACGTTGTGCCCCGAACAACTGCATCAGCAGATCTTTTGACGAAAGAAGAGATTGTTGCAGGAGGTGAGCGACTGCGGGCCAAGGTGCTGCGCTATCGTCCGCGCGTGCTGGCCGTCCTTGGGGTGGGCGCATATCGCACGGCATTCAATCAACCGAAAGCAACCGTCGGCCGCCAGGAAGATCAGATCGGCGCCACCATCCTCTGGGTCCTTCCCAACCCGAGCGGCCTCAACGCCAACTACCAGGCCGCCGATTTAGCCAGGCTCTTCCGCGAATTAAGACAATCCGTGTAACTATCCGCGAAAATCCGCGGCTATAGATCTTCGCTGTTGACCGTATACTTTGGAAGAATTATGGTAACAGGCAGTGAAAGTACGCGAACTCGTGAAGCAGATCGAGAAGGACGGATGGTATTGGGTACGAACGAAAGGGAGTCATCATCAATATAAACACCCAACAAAATCCGGACTCGTGACAATACCGGGCAAACCGGGCGATGATGTCGCTATCGGCACGCTAAACAACATCCTCAAGCAGGCAGGATTGAAGCAATGAAGAAATACTTAATTATTGTCGAAAAAACAGAGACAGGCTTTTCCGCGTACTCCCCTGATGTACCAGGCTGCGGTTCCACGGGTAAAACTAAGGAAGAAGTCGAGCGCAACATTCAGGAGGCGATTCAATTTCACATTGAAGGTTTGCGCGAGGAGGGCTACGCAGTTCCCGAACCATCAACGTACTCTTCTTACATCGACGTGGCCGCATAACAATCTCTGCTTCGATCCACGAAAATCCGCGGCTACAAATACGATATCCACCAATCTCGTCGTCGCTGCTTCACGCCGGCAAACCACTTACAGATCGGATAGAGGATCAACACACCGGCGATCCATGCGGCCCAGACGACAACTAGATTGAACCCAGCCTCCGGGGGAACAGCATCAAACTCGATAGGCGATCTGAAGAGCCACGCGATGGGCTTACCGGCGGCCCAGTGCAAAACTATCGAAATGACGTGCGCCGTGAACCATTGCAGCACGTAGAAGAACAGCGGCACGCGTCCAAACGTCACGAAGAACCGTCGTAACCACCCGCCCGGCGATTTCGATTCAAACCACACGAGCGCGAGTATTGATGGTCCAAGTGTCATCAGCAGAAACAGCAGCGACGGTGGATACTTTGAAGTATTCAAAAACGAAAGCGCCGTGTATACAAAGTTCTTCTGCTGCTCCCACTTCGACGGATCGCCATAGCCGTTGATGGCGCGAATGATGATGAAGAGAACTGTCGCCACGCCGCCGATGATCAGCAGCCAGCGCCTGCGGCGTTGCGCGTCCCACTGGTAAAGCACGCCGAAGGCATAACCTATCGCCATCACGCCAATCCACGGAACGAGTGGATAAACGACAAACGCAACCGGGCTCGGAAAACCTGCAACCGGAAACGCCTCGAACTGCTGGTGAAGCATTATCCAGAGCTTTTCACCGATACTCGGCACCGGGCTCTCTGGTCCTTGCCAGCTCTCGACGCGAGTGCCGTCAAACAGATTGTGAGCGGCGATCATCAACAATCCGAGACCCGCGACGGCTTTTAACGGCAGATGGATGAGCGCAGCGAGCACGATCATCGACACACCGATGACCCAGATCACCTGTAGAAAACCGAGGAATCGGTAGTCGAAGTTAAAGGTGATCACGAGCCTTACGATCGTCAGTTCGAGCAGGATCAACCACAGACCGCGCGTCACGAGAAAACGC
>DASUPZ010000075.1:0-13650 GCA_036280855.1 Pyrinomonadaceae bacterium
CAGAAACGAGTGGTAGAACTCCAGACGCCGAGCACTTCAGCATAGACCGCCATCAACAAGCTCGACGCGGTTATCCCCGCGGCTGCCGCGCGAGTCTTCAAACGCGTCCACGTCGTCGCATCGATGGTCACACTGCGACGCTTGAATCGCGTTGGAACACCTGCCGCTCGCCCGCGGGGAAGCTCCGGCCCATCCGGCAGCGATTCGATTCGTTTCCGCCAGTAGTCCAGCGCCTCTCGATAAGCATCAGTCTTCTTAACCTGGTCCAACGTAAGAACATAATCGCGGTAAGACAGATCGAACGCCGGCAACGCGACATCGGGATTTTCGTAAAACCGCATCCAGTCGTCGAGAATGATCGTCGTGCTCAACATGTCCGCGTGCAGCGCATCTTCGCTGAAGTGGAGACGCGTCAGATGATCGTCCAGTATCGAAGCGCGGATCTCGAAGAGGGGCCAACGTTCCGGGTCGAAAACGTTGTGCGACATCCGTTGACGTAGCGCGTCGAGTTCAGCGGCGACGACGTGTTCCGGCTTGTCACGGAGGTCGTTTACTTCAAACTTATATTTCGGCACGTCCTGCTGTATGACTTGCCTGCCATCCGGAAGAATCACGGCACGCATCATGTCGTGACGTTCGACAGTCCTGTTCCATGCTTCATTCAAGCGCTCGAGATCGACGTCGATGCAATCCAATTCAAAATAGCCATGAATGCCGACGCCGCCGAGCTCGAAACCGGAATTGCGGCCCACCCAGTAAGCCTGCTGAATGTCAGTGAGTGGAAACGGCTCGTGCCGGTGTTGGGGATCCTGAACGATTTGCGGCAATTCGGATTCGCCCGGCGAATTGACCGGCGTTCGCACTTTCTCCTTTCTGAGTAACAACTCAGCCAGGAGCTCACGTTTCGCTTGCGGCGACAGAGCGGTGACCGCTTCAGGAGTGACACTCATGATTAGTTAGCAGTAGCCAGGAGTGCGCGCAGAGATGATTCAACCTCTTCGTCGGAGAGCAATGGCAGGCGAGATCGCAATTCCTCGAAATCGCTTTCGATTTCCGTTGGACCATTAATCTCCAGCCAGCGTTCGTAAGCCGCGGTTGTGAGTTGGGCCACGCTTGGGTTCTCGATGAACTTCACAGGTGGAATGATGAGGCCGAGATCGTCGACGATTCTGTTTCTGATCTCGAGCATCATGAGGGAATCGAGACCCAGGTTGATAAAGGTGCTCGTTACGTCCAGTGATGCGGCCGAAATACCGAGCCGGCGAGCGATGATTCCCTGCAGATAGTCGCCCAGCAACCGCTGCCGCTCGGAAGGCTCGGCTTTGAGCAGCGCAGCGGAGGTTAGGGTTGGAACTTCTTTCCGGCTGCGAGTTGACTTGATGCGTTCTTCACTGATCACATCGGCGAGGAAAGTCGCACCGATCGCTGGATAGAGTTCACCCCACTGGGCTGCATCGAAAGGCATCACACCGATGTGCGGCTGGGTCGTTGATAACAAACGGCCAAACACATCGCACCCCGATTCAACCGGAATACTTGTGAAGCCGTCGTAGAGTTGCGAATGCTGCTCGATCACTTCGAGCGATGCTGAACCGGCAAACGACCACGGTCCCCAGTTGATGCTCAGCCCGGGCAACCCCGCGGCGCGACGATAATGGGCCAACGCATCGACGAACGTACTGGCAGCCGCGTAATTCGCTTGTCCCGATCCACCCAGCAACGCCAGCACCGACGAAAAGCAAACAAAGAAATCAAGCGGCGTCTCGCGAGTCAGCAAGTGCAGGTTCCAGGCGCCCGCGGCCTTCGGCGCAAGTACACGCCTGAAACTCTCCCACTCCAGTTGCAACAACACGCCGTCGTCAAGCACGAGTGCCGCGTGAACGACACCACGCAACGGCGGCATTTGCGAAGCGGCGTTCTCCAGCACGTTTGCGAGTTGCTCGACGTCGGATACGTCCGCCTGGCCCACCAGCACTTTGACGCCCTGGCTTTCGAGCTCGTCGAGTAAGATCCGGGCTTCAGCGGATGGTCCACTACGGCCAATCAAAACGAAATGCCGCGCTCCGTTATCAAACATCCAACGGATTAGCTTGGGTCCGATCCCTCCGAACGCGCCGGTGATCAGATAAGTCGCATCTTCGCGAAGCGAAATCGGCTCGGGCAACTCGATCTGCCGGCGGTGCGTGAGCCGAGCCACGTGTCTTTCACCGTTTCTAAAACTCACCTGGTCGCCGGGTCTGAATAATTCATCCAGCACTCTGCGCGCGTCGTGAGGGGAATCAGCATCCGGCAGATCGATCAAGCTCACGTTCAATTCCGGATGTTCGAGCGCGATAGTCCTTCCCAGTCCCCACAACGACGACTGGACGAGCGATGATGGACTTGCCGGCTGTTGCGCGCCGAGTGTCACGATAGTTAAGCGGGGGACGTCGTTTGCGCCCGCGGCAACGACGTCCCGCACCAGGTGGAGCACACGTTCGCAACACGTACGGAGCGAAGTCATCATCGTGTTGCTGCTCGTGTTTTCGTCGGGTAAGGAGCCGGTGCTCCACAAGTAAACTATCCCTCGCAGGATCGAACCGGCGTCACGATTGATGAGTTCGGTGAAGTGTTCGGCTGAGGTAACGACAGTTGGCTCGCCGCCACGATTTTTCAAGAGCCCTGATAGTTCGGCAGCAAAATC
Source organism: Pyrinomonadaceae bacterium (assembly GCA_036280855.1). Taxonomy (GTDB): domain Bacteria; phylum Acidobacteriota; class Blastocatellia; order Pyrinomonadales; family Pyrinomonadaceae; genus PSRF01. The sequence goes on from DASUPZ010000075.1 coordinate 2,684, forward strand.
GGCGCGCTCAGTGATGATGAGCCAACGTCCGGTGGCGTCAGCAGAATCGATGTCCGCGGTCTTCACCGGCTTCCAGTCGACTTCGTAGAACCAGTCGTCGATGTTTCCGTGCCAACCACGCAGCAAACTCTCTTTCGTTGCGCGTTTGAATCGCAACTCTTCAACTTCGGCGATCACACTTCCCTTCTGGTCGAAGATCACAACGTCGGCTGCCAGCGTTTCTGAATTGTCCTCGGGACGAATGTAGGCGTAGCACCATACCGTCTGGCCCGGTTGCGCAAAACACTTCAAGCGCTCAACGCTAAGCGGCAAGTAGAAGTCGCCAACCGAATCGCCGGTTCGAACCGCTTCTACGATCTGAAAACACAGATCGAGCAAGGCTGGATGGAAGCTATAAGCGTCCGTGGCTTCCGCGAGCTCGATATAACCGAGCGCTTCATTGTTTCCGGACCAAACTCCCCTAATACCCTGAAAAGCAGGACCGTATTCAACATTGCCGCTGCGCGTGCGCGCGGCCAAGACTTCCACCGGCACGGGTTCGACGATTCGCGATTGCAGACTGACGAGTGGAAAATGTTCGTGCGGGAAATTGGTTTTATTGAGGCGAAGACTTCCGGATGCGTGCAAGCTCCATTTGTCGCCGCCACTGGCACGACTGAAGATCCGGAAAGACGACATGCCTTCGCGTTCGGTGCCGATGACGACCTGCACCGTGCGGCTATCGTTCTCCGGCAGGATCATCGGTCCTTGTATGACGAAGTCATGAATCGAAACCGCTTTTTCCTTGAACGCTTCCGTCGCCGCTGCCAGCGCCAATTCAACATAGATCGTTGCCGGAACAACGGGTACACCGTAAACGCGATGATCATTCAACAGATCGTTCGCGGAGACATTGAACTGGCTTTCGAAAACGAAGTCGTCGAGCAACGGGCTGGTGATTCGTTTGCCGAGCAATGGGTGCTGCGAGAAGTCAGCCGGCACGATCGTTTGCGAGTGGAGATTTGATTCGTCAACCCAGTAGCGCCGTCGCTGCCAGGGGTAAGTGGGCAAGCTGACGTATCGCGCCGCGCGCCCGCGCCACAACGCTTCCCAGTTCACCGCCACTCCGGCTGCATACAACTCTGCCAACCCCGTCAGTGTCACTTCCTGTTCACTGCGCTCGCGCCGCAACGCGGCCACCACCGCCGCCGGCTTACCCTGTGTTTCTTCGACCGCTTCGCGTATCCATAAACCAAGCGCCGGATGCGCATTCATCTCGATGTACACCGCCTCGCCCGACCGCGCCGCCTCCTGCATCGCCGCTCGAAACCGCACCTGCCCTCGTACGTTACGGCCCCAGTAACTCGCGTCGACTTCTTCACCCGCGACCGCGCGTCCCGATACTGTCGAGATCATCCGGACTTCACTGTTGCGGCCTCTCAGCTTACCCAGCACGCGCACCAGCTCTTCACTGATTCCCGCCACCTGCGGGCTGTGTGCGGCCAGCCCCCTGATGTGTAACTCCCGCACCATCACTCCGCGCTCTTCCAGCTCCTCGATCAACCGCGCCACCGCTTGCCGCTCACCACTGACCACACTCGCACGCTTCCCATTAACCGCCGCCACACTCACCAGGCCACTAGCCAGCGCAGCTTCAGCTTCTGCTTCCCCCAACTCCACCGCGGCCATCGCGCCGTGTCCACTCGCTTCACGCAGCAACCGGCTCCGCTCGTAGATCACTTCCACACCTTCAGCCAAACTCAGCACGCCCGCTGCGACCGCCGCCGCCACCTCACCCATGCTGTGGCCCACCACTGCCGCCGGCTGCACACCAAAACTGCTCCACAACCGCGCCAGGCTCACCTGCAACGCAAACAAAGCACATTGCGTCAGATCGATCTCTTCACCGTCCAGCCGTGACTCTTCCGCTCCGCGTTCCAACTCCTCCAGCAACCGCCACTCCTGCGTCCGTTGCCGGAACAACTCGTCACACTCAGACAAGCTCGCTCGATACTCCGGATAACGGGCAGCCAATTCGCGGCCCATCCCCCACCACTGCGCCCCCTGGCCGGGAAACACAAAGACTACGTCCAGCTCGCTCGCCGCTCTTCCACTGAACACACCCGGCGCCGGTTCATCACGCAGGAACGCTTCCAACTGTGCGCGCAACTCGGCCGCAGTCTTGCCAACAACAGCCACGCGCTCGCGGTGATGCGCCCGCCGCACGCTCGCCGAGTAACTCAGATCGCGCAGCTCGCGAGGGCTCTCTGACTGGCGCAATTGCTCAACATACCGCGCCGCCAACTCGCGCAACGCCGCACCGTCACGCGCCGATAGTGGCAACACGTAAGTCTCATTTGCCCCATTGACCGAAACCTCTTCAACACTCTCGCGCCATTCCTCCAGCACCACGTGCGCATTCGTCCCACCGAGACCGAAAGAACTAACGCCGGCTCGTCGCTTCTCTGCTTTAATCGAAACAAACCACGAACGCAGCTCTGTGTTGACATAAAAAGGAGTCCTGCCGAAGTCGATCTGCGGATTAGGCGTCGAGTAGTTGAGCGAAGGAAACAACTCAGCGTGCTGAAGCGACAGCGCTGTCTTGATAAAACCCGCAACCCCGGCAGCGGAATCCAGATGGCCCAGGTTTGACTTGACCGATCCGATCGCGCACGACGACGACCGCAATTCCGCAGGTGAGAACGCCTGCGAGAGGGCTTCGATTTCGATCGGATCGCCGAGCAACGTCCCCGTACCGTGCGTTTCCACGTACCCGATCGTGCCGGGCTGAACACCGGCACGCTTCAACGCCTTCGCGATCACTTCAGTCTGGCCGTCAACACTCGGCGCGGTGAAACCAACCTTACCGGCGCCGTCGTTGTTAATCGCCGAGCCCTTGATCACTGCCACTATTCGATCGTTATCACGCTTCGCATCCTCGAGTCGTTTCAAGACCACGACGCCGGCGCCGTTTCCGAAAACGGTGCCTTGCGCGTGGGCATCGAACGGCCGGCAACGGCCGTCCGGCGAAGCCAGACCACCCGCCTGGTATTGATAGCCGCTCTTGTGCGGCACATTGATCGTAATGCCTCCAGCCAGCGCCAGGTCGCAATCTCCGCTGAGCAGGTTCCGGCAGGCAATATGAATCGCAACGAGCGAAGTCGAGCAGGCCGTTTGCACGGTCATACTTGGACCACGCAGATTCAGTTTGTAAGAGACGCGGGTCGCTAAATAGTCTTTGTCGTTAGCGAGCGTGAGCGGCACGCCGGGAATCGTGTTCGCGGCGCGCGCGTTGAAATTGCAAAGCAGGTAGGTGCTCAGGTTTGCGCCCGCGAAGACACCGATCGAGCCGCGATACTGTTGCGGATCGCAGCCCGCATCTTCCAGCGCTTCCCACGCTATTTCGAGAAAGATGCGTTGTTGCGGATCGGTAATCTCCGCCTCGCGCGGACTGATTCCGAAGAAGCCCGCATCGAATTCGTCGATGCCTTCAAGCACCGAACCCGCTTTGACGTAATCCGGACGGCGCAGCAACTGCGGTGAGATTCCCGATTCCAGAAGTTCTTCGTCCGAGAACTGGCTCATGGATTCAACGCCATCGCGCAAGTTCCGCAGGAACTCGTTCACGTTTCGCGCGCCCGGGAATCGACACGACATACCGATCACCGCAATGTCGCCCGACTGGCCCAAGTCTCTCGCCGGCGAATTGTCATGAGCTGCGGCTGCTCCGGCGAACCCTTCCGGTAACCGCCGAGCTTGCTTCAGATTCGCGGCGAGAGACTTGATCGTCGGGTACTTGAAAAACTGAACGATCGGCACCGGATCGGCCAACATCGTTCGTAACCGGTTATGAGCGCGAACGATATGTAACGAAGTCACACCCAGATCGAAAAAATTCACGTGGGTATCGACGTGTTCGATCCCGAGTAGTTCGGAGAAGACCGAAGCCAGCACCTTTTCAGTGTCGGTTAGCACGAAAGCAGGCGTGACATCCGGTTTTCGATCCGCGGCGATCCGCGCGAACAACGCTTTGCGATCGACCTTGCCGTTGGACGTGATCGGGATCTCGTCCACTACATTGAAATCAGCCGGGACCATGTGCGGAGCGAGGCGTGATCGAAGGAACTCTTTGATCTCATCCACCTTCGATCCGTTTTCGACGACAATGAAAGCCACGAGTCTCTTTTCGAAGCTCGTCTCACCCGCGACAGCCACTACCGCGGAACGAACGCGCTCGTGTTGCAGCAGCGTCGCTTCGATCTCGCCCAACTCGATGCGAAATCCCTGCACCTTGACCTGCAAATCCCGGCGGCCGAGAAACTCAATCTCTCCATTTGGCAGATAGCGACCGATGTCGCCTGTTCTGTACAGGCGTTCGCCGTTCGGATGGGTGATAAAACTCGCTCGCGTTTTCTCTTCGTCGTTCAAGTAACCAAGAGCTACGCCCACACCGCCGATGTAAAGCTCGCCGGCCACCCATACCGGGCAAGGCTGCAATGTTTCGTTCAGCACTTGCACACTCTGGTTGGTCATCGAGCGCCCGTAAGGAACACTCGGCAGCGACGAATCCTCGTCTTCGATGCGATGCAGGATGGACCAGATCGACGCCTCAGTTGCGCCGCCGAGACTGAACAACTCGGCGTCGTTGAAGAAACTCCTGATTCGGCGCGGCAGACTAACCGGGATCCAGTCGCCGCTGAGCATCACCACGCGAAGGTTGTTCGTGAGTATCTCGCTGTGTTCGAGATACTCGACGAGCATCTCCATAAGAGCAGGAACGGTGTCCCAGATCGTCACGCCAAACCTTTGGATCAGCTCAACCCACGATGATGGGTCACGCGTGCGATCGGGTGCGGGTAAGACGATCGCGCCACCCGCCGCGAGGGTGCCGAAGATGTCGTAGACCGAAAGATCGAAGCTGAGAGACGACAAACCGAGTACGCGATCCGACGCGGTCACGTTGAAGCGACTGTTGATGTCGAGGATCGTGTTCACGGCGCCGCGATGATCGATCATGACGCCTTTCGGAAAGCCTGTAGACCCGGACGTATAGATTACGTAAGCGAGATCGGTGGATGACTGCTCAACTGGGTCCGCCGAACCAGTCGCCTGGTCGTCTTGTGTGACTGCGTGAACACTGATCTGTTCCGGCCAATTCAGTGATGGCACCAGCCAGGGCTGCGTCAGGACTACCTCGACGTTAGCGTCTTTCAGTAAACCGAAACGGCGTGACTTTGGAAGCTGTGGATCGATCGGAACGTAAGCCAGCCCGGCCCGCAGAATGCCCAACGCGGCCGCGATCTGTTCCCAGCCTTTGTCCATCACGATTGCGACGAGCTTGCTGTTTCCGGTGTGGACGCTACGCACCCTGCTCGCAATGGCATTGGAAAGTTGATCGAGTTCCCCGTAGGTCAGTTCTCGTTCTGCGGTTACGACTGCCGCACGATGCGGATTCCGGAGTGCCTGAACGAGGAATAGTTCGTGAAGTAGCGCTTCACTGATTGGCGCCGTTGCCAGGCCTTCATGTTCGACAACAGGCACGATGGACAGATCGAGTTTGGACCACGTTTCGTCGCGCTCGGCGAGTTCACCCAATAACCTGCTATAGGCGTCGAACATGCCGTCAAACATGCCGGCTGGAAACAGCCCGTCAACGGCGTCCCAGTTAAAGTTCAGTGCGCCGCCGTGTTCGCCAACCTGGTTGTCCAGCCAAACCTGCGGCGTTTGCAGCGTGCTATAGACGACTTGCTCAGCCGCGCCGGTGATCCATCCCGAGAGTTCGAGGTTCAGAGCACTAGTGAAAACTACCGGCATTACCGCCGACGACGTCCCCGAATACCGGCGCGACCACTCGCGCATCACACGCGTGCCGCTGTAATGACGCTGACTCAGATCCTCCCAGAGTTGCTTCTGGACCACTTGAGCGCGCGCTGCAAAACTCGCCGGCGTGGAATTATCAACTGCCAACAGGCTCAACGAGCTGAACTCGCCGACGATATCTTTTATCTGCGGGTGAAGCGGCAGCCTGTTCTGAATCGGCAGGTTGATTGTGAACCGTGAACTCGCACTCCATGCGTTCACGATCTCCGCGTAAGCGGTGAGCAATACGACCGTCGGTGTGACGTTATACTGGCGGGCGCGCGCCTGTAATTTTTGCCACGTGTCCGGATCGAGTCGTCCCGAGCGCCGCACGAAGCGTTGTTCCACAATCGCGCTTGGATGACGCGCCAACGGCAGTTCGGGAGGCGGCGGCATCGTCGCCAGTCGCTCCATCCAGTACGCCTTCGCGGCCTTGAACGCCGGCAGATCCTGAAGCGCCGCTTCGGCGAGTACGTAGTCGCGGAATGAAACCGTCAACTCCGGCAACGCAGCCTCGGGATTCTGAAGCAGAAGGGTCAGCTCGCTGATGAGGATTTGCAGGCTGCCGAGATCGCCAATCAACAGATCGTAGCTGACATGAAACAGCACGCGCCCGTCGCGGAGACGAGATGCGCGCACTTCAAACCACGGCCACTCATGCGCGGGCATCACCTGGTGCGACATCTCCTGCCGTACGACATCAAGCTGCTGCTTCGCCTCGCTCGCGTCCAAACCCTGCAAATCGAGCGCGCGTAATTTATATGGTGGTGGGCTAGCCAAAACCTGCTGCTGTCCGTCAGGCAGGATCACTGCTCGCAGCATCGGGTGACGTTGGACCAGTTTTTGTATGACCGTTTCGAGTCGTTCTACCGAAACGGTTGTCGACTCGATTTCCAGGTAAAGATGCGTCGCGACCTGCCCAAGCTCAAACGCTCCGCTGCGGCCAATCCAGTAAGCCTGCTGCATGTCAGCCAACGGAAACGGCTCGTTCCAGTTGAGCGGATCGGGCGTTAGCTCCGGCAGTTCCTCGCTGGTGACAAGCGTCTTCTCTTCAGAGATTGCCTGGGCCAATTCGGCGACAGTCGGCGACTCGAAAAGCCGCCGCATAGTCAGCGACGAACCAATGGCTTCACGTAAACGCGTGAGCAAAGTGGCGGCGAGTAGAGAATGTCCGCCAAGCTCGAAGAAGTTGTCATTGACTCCGATCTCGTCGAAACCGAGAACGTCAGTCCAAACTGCGGCGAGTTGCTTCTCCAGCCCATTGCGCGGCGCAACAAATTCCGTGTCCAGGGAGCGACTAAGTTGCGCCGGTAACGGAAGAGCACGGCGATCAAGCTTCCCGTTCGGCGAAAGCGGCAAGTCTTCGAGCGGAATAAATACAGACGGGACCATGTATTCCGGCAGCTTGCTTTCGAGATACCTGCGGAGGGCCGGAGTCGAAACCGAAGATCGTTCTTCAGTCACGAAGTAGGCGGCCAGCCGCTTCTCACCATTTCCGTTGGACCAACCGACGACAACGGCGTTTCGAATTGCCGCATGGCGATTCAATTCCGCTTCGACTTCCTCGGGCTCGACACGAAAGCCGCGAATCTTCAGCTGGTGATCGATTCGTCCGGTAAACTCCAGCACGCCGTTTGACAGGTAACGAGCGCTGTCTCCGGTCCGGTACATCCTTGCGCCGGGCTCTTTGCTGAACGGATCCGGCAGAAATCGTTCGGCCGTCAGGTCGGGCCGGTGCAGATAACCATGGGCGAGACCGTGGCCGCCGATGTAGATCTCGCCGTCAACGCCGGGTATAGGACCTATAGGACCTATGGGACCTATATTCGAGATCAGCTTTAAATCTTCGTCCAACAGGTAGATCTCACTATGATCGATCGAACAGCCAATCGGAGGACGTTTGGGCCATTCGGCGGGCGGACCCTCCAACCTGAACTCCATCGCAGCGTGACTCTCAGTTGGACCATACAAATTGTCCAATGCCGTCGTCTCGAGTATTTCAAACAATCGGACAACAGCCGGTGTGATGTAGAGTTGTTCTCCTGAACTGGCGATCTCGCGTAAGTGCCGAGGTCGAGTTTTGGTGTTAAGCGCGACCTGGGCGAGTTGTTGCAGACCGACAAATGGAACAAACAGGATCTCGATCTGCTCTTCGATGAGGCAATTCCAGAGACTTGCCGGATCCTGTCGCACTTCTTCGGAGAGCAGGACCACAGTCCCGCCGGTGCACAACATCGAGAACATCTCGAGGAACGAAACATCAAAACTCAACGAAGCAAACTGAGCGGTCCGCGTTCCCCTTCCGCACTGCAACCGCCGCGCCTGCCATTCGATCACCTTGATCAGCGAACGATGACTCATGGCGATGCCTTTTGGCCGGCCCGTCGAACCTGACGTGTAAAGCACGTTCGCGAGTTGATCGCTGGAAACCGGCGGAACCCGTGGACCAGTCTCGAAAACGAGCGGCTCGTCGAGCAGAACAACTTTCGCCTCATGCTGCGGCAAGCTCGGGAGAAGACTCTTTTCCGTTAACAAAACCGGAGCCGCGGTGTCGTTGATCATCCACGCGAGCCGTTCAGCGGGATAAGCAGGATCGAGCGGCACATAGCAACCGCCGGCCTTGAGAATACCCAGGACACCGATGACCATTTCCAACGAACGATTGGCACAGATCGTTACCGGCGTCTCAGCGGCAACTCCCAGGCGTCGCAGTTCGGAAGCGAGTCGCGTCGCTCTCTCATCAAGTTCGCGATAGGTCAGTTGCAGCGCTTCGCAGACTACGGCGATCGCGTTCGGTGTCGCGTCTGCCTGAGCCTCGAACAGCTCGTGGATACACTTGCTGTGCTCAACCATTTTGCAAAGGGTAAAAGGACCATCAGGACTGATGGCCTAAAGGAATGTTCTAAAACCTATCGGGAACCTTGAGTATCGTGCCTTGCGCGAAAATCATTTTCCGTTGCTCCGGAGGAGCAAAATGTTTATAGCCCCTGAAAATATCCTGGCGTACCCGCTCCGTCAGGAGCGGAATGTGAATGCAACGCCTGAAAGACATTGCGCTCCGCTGGAGCGCAGGAGCCTTTAGGGTGTCAGGCTATAGACATCGTGCTCCTCTGGAGCACTTCACTGCGAACAAAACCACTTTCGTGCAAAGCCAGTCTAGCGTGATTCTTTGTGGCACTACTTACGGCGCTTAAAGTGATAGGTCGCCTTTTTGTCAAACACCTTGCCTTCATCGTTCGTCAAACGCCACGTCCACCTTTGAGTGAGGTGGTCGCGATCCAGAAAAGTGATCACAATGCCGTTTATCACTTCCTTGTTTGAAACTGACAGATTGCTGGCATCGACATATGAAAATCGCATTTCCTTGTCGGCTTCGAGAACCGGCTCGGCCCGCAGGCGAACCTGATTGTTCACGGCACAAAAGTGGCTCATCATTAACTTCTCACCATCGAGGTGGTACACCGTTACCATGTCGATCATGTCGGCGCCGACCTGAGTGTAGGTTTCCATCACGCCGCTTCCATTCGAGACGAGCTTGTAAGTGACACGAATAGGCTTGCCGCCGTAAGCGACGCCCTCGCGCGCTTCCCATTCTCCGACGAGCCCTTTAATTTTCTCGAAAGCTGCGAGGGCCGCGTTCGGAACGGTGCTCGGCCCCTCCGCAACCTTTGCAGGCACGACAGCGTGGGAACGATGACGGTCGCCCGGATCTGCATTTTGGGCTACTGCCACGCTGATTTGGGAAAACAGTAACGCAGTTATAACGCTTATAAGGATCCTCATACGTCATCTCCTTTGTATTTAGTAGTGTCTCAGTTTGAAATCCAGGCAATTACGCCGAAGGCGTTCGCTAATTTCAGCCCAATGGTTGGAGCGCAGCGACAACCTTGGGTTAGATCACAAAATGGTCAGGGAACCTTGAAAAGGTTCGCCAATTGCTAACCCTTTCAGGGTTGGTCGCAAATTTGAATTTATTCCCAGGGTTCTCGCCAACGCTCGAACCCTGGGCTGAAATTAGCGAACGCCTTCTGCGTTATTGATAGAATTCAACCTGAGACACCTCCTTTGTATTTGGGTGTCTTGACAATCAGTAGATTGCCGAATATGCCTCGTTAATCCGGACGATTAGATCTTCCGGAACCGTGTAAGAGACTTCTTCCCGGACGATCTTTGTTTGGTACAAAAATGCCCGCTGGTCGATCGTGGAAATTGTCAGGATCAGCAAGTAGGGATTCTCAGCTAACAAGTGAGTAAATATGCCAAGCACTCGATCTGCGTGTGGGTGGCTCATAATCACGACATCAGCCTTGGTCTCGCTTAGCATCACCACAATGTCTATTGGATCGAACGCTTCTCCCACCAGTGCCATGTTGTCCTGATGTTCAATCACCTCTTCAAGCGAGTCCCGAAGGCTGTTGGGTACGTCAACCAGCAAAATGTTTAGTATCGGGCTCATGGGTATAACTTCACCTGGTCTGCATCAACTTGCGGCCACCTCCGGTCATTGCCGACAGCGCAATTAGCGAAACGTACGCAAGACCCGCCATAAGCAAAATCTGGTTGGAACTGAAGATCCCTTGCAGTAATACGGCCAACCCTATTGCCATCAGAATCGCAACGCTCTCGACATGTCGGGCCAAACTAAAAACGCGGCCCAGAAAACGTTCGTCCACCACCTCCTGCATGATCGAGTAATAAGGGACGAGGATCGCGGCCACTATGACACCCCAAAAGAGGCAGATGACTATGGAGACTTCCGCGTTCGGAACTACCGAATACAGCGACATCGTCAGACCTTCCAGCAGCAGCGCCGCAAAGAGAACCTGTCCTTTTCCGATTTTCTCTACCAGGCCGGGCACGACGAGCGAGCCGATCACTCCGCCAAGACCAAACATTCCGAATTGAAAGCCGAGTACGCGATCGGAGCCTTGCAGAAAGTCGGTGACGAAGAAAGGCGCCAGCGGCAGCCACAATCCCACACACAAAAGACTCACAAAGAAAACGACGATGACGTGTCGCACTAACTGTCGTCGCGCGATGTATCTCCAGCCCTCAACGATATTCGTGAGAGTCGAAGTGGCTGAGACTTCAGCGTGTCCTTCGGCGCTACGAATTCGCAGTCGCGAGAT
>DASUPZ010000076.1:0-6379 GCA_036280855.1 Pyrinomonadaceae bacterium
GACTCCCTTGCGAGCGACGTAATCGAGCATCTTTTCAACGGTACAACCCACGTCCCCGCAACTTCTCGCGAGATCTTCAACTACAACATCCGCGTGCGAAAAACGTTCGGCGCACGCGCGCGATACATGCTTCACATGTTCCGTCCCACCGATAGCGATCTCAGCACGCGCTCGCTTCCGCCAAGCCTCAGCTTCGCTTACTACGTCCTGCGCCCGCTTCGTTTACTCAGCCGTATCGGCGATCCAAAAATTTGACGGATTTTTTTGTGCGTGTTAGTTTGGCGCAAGGTCAGTCGCCCGGGGCACAAACTGCTCAACACGCAATGATAAAAGGTGGAAGAAGTTTGAAACGCACAGTTCTCTGTCACTATGCGAAGCCGATGACGCTCGCCTTGTTGCTATGTCTCGCTTCTGTGGCAGGCGTGTCCGCGCAAACTCCTGCGCCCAAACAAGCTCCTCCGGAATCGAAGCCTGCGGATCCGAAAGCGGCTGCAAAGCGCGCATTCACGCTGACCGTCAAAACCAAACCTATCTTGAACCTTTCACTCAAAGCCGATAAGGCGAAGATGGCAGAAGTGGCCCAGGAGCTTTCCACTCGTTTGAAGATTCCCGTGTTTCTTGGACCACAACGTCAAAACGAGCTGGTCTCGATTGAGTTTAGCGAGCTGACTCTCGAACCCGCTTTACAGTTGATGTCGCCGGCGGTTTACGTCGACTACGAAATTGATACTGGATCGAGTGCTCCACCGAAACCGCTCGGCATCTTCTTTTACGACGCCAACCAGGGCGAACCACCGCCGACGGCAGTGGTCACTGGATCGATGCAGTCGATGCTGGTTGAAGGCAATACTGAAGACGGCGTCGAACCTCAGAACGAGGAAGATAAGAAGAAGGCCGAAGAGGAACCGCTGCGAGTTTCTTACAAGGACAATAGCCTGACGGTGAAAGCGAAGCGGCAACCGTTGCCTTTGATCCTTATGAAGATTGGCGAGGAGCTCGGCATTCCGGTTGACATTCAGGTCGATAAGTTTGTGATAGTAGATTCCGATATCTCAAAACTCCCAGTAGAGGACGCAGTTCGGCAACTCTCCCCCAACATTCGGCTCTTCATGCGGGCCGATCTCACACGTGCCGAGAAAAGAGCTTTGCGACTGGTCCTGGCTGAGCCGCTCAAAGCGACGCAGCAGAACCCTTGAAATCATTGACACTTGAACGGTGCGTGGTCCAATTTTTTTATGTTGCCACGAAACGATCGAGGCCCTATAGTAACGAACACTTGACCCCGAGGAGGCGGCTAAAACCTTGTCTAAGCAAAACGAGATCATCAGTGAAGAACTCAACGTGAATGGTGTGACCGTGGAGAGCGCCGAAGTTAAGAAGGCGTTTGTCGAACCGGCAATCTCCGTCCCTGTTGATGTTCTTGAAGCAACTACGTTCTTCCAGGCGGCGACCAGCGGCGCGACCAACTAAGCAAGAAATTCCGGTTGCATGGAAGTTAATCAGGCCTTTGACCGGCCGGCGTCCCCAGGTTTTTATGCGGTCGCCGGTCGGTTGCTATTTATCGAGAGCCTTGACCTCCGATTAGCTCACCTGATCGAACAGCTTTTTTCTGGATGGCAACTCACGCCAGTCGCTCTTCCCGATCGATCTCCGGATATTCAGATCCGATTCAGGTGCGGTGCGCTTCCCGCTGTTCCGCATGGGTTGGAGCAGTTTGAGATTGCTGAGGGTGGGAAGTGTTACACGGATGCCGCGGATCTTTGGCTCGTGTTGGGTGGGGCTGTGGTCCATCTGCGAGGTCGTGATTCGATTGACGCGGATGTTTGGTTTGAGAAGGTCCCGGATGAGGGTGATCCGTTGGTGGCGAGAGTTGCTTCGTTTGCAGTTTGTGCGGCGCTGCGCCGGTTTGGAGTGTTTGATCTTCATAGTGCAGGCGTGGTTCAGCCTGAGAGCGAAAAGGGTGTTCTGATTGTTGGACCATCGGGGAGTGGGAAGTCAACGCTTGCGTTGCAACTTGTGCTGGCTGGCTGGCCGTATCTTTCGGATGATGAGCTGTTGTTGAGTGTGGCGGATGGTGAAGTTGAGGCGCGCGGATTTCGCAGTTTCTTTGCTGTGAATGCCGGGACTGTTTCAGCACTGGAGATCGAGACGATCGCGACGCCAGGGTTCAAAGCCTGCTTCGATCCGGAGACGATATTTGCTTCTCAACGCAGATTGAGTGCTGTGCCCGGCATGTTGTTGTTTACGAGTCTTAGTAATGAGGATCGGACACAAGCCAGGAAACTCACTCAGTCAGAAACAATGATGCGACTGATCCGCGCATGTCCGTGGGCGACTTACGACACGGCGATTGCCGGTGCTAATCTTTCAGTTCTTTCGCGACTCGCGCGCCAGGCAACTGCATTCGATCTCTTTGCCGGTCGCGATCTGCTCGAGCCGGGTTACGCTCCACGTTTACTGGCGGAGTTTGTCTGATGGAAACCGACACCACGTTTGGCGGTGATTATGGACCACAGCGTTTGAGCGTGGAGCTGGCAAACATCTGCAACCTGCATTGCAGCTACTGTTTCCGTTCCGACGAAAATCTCTACAGTTCGCACGCCGAGTTTTTTCCAGTCGAACTGCTGCGACGCGTGATCGCCGAAGCCCGCGCGACGGCAAACATCACGCGTATCAACTTCACCGGTGGTGAACCGAGCCTGCATCCCGCGTTTGCAGAAACACTTCAGGCCATCGGCGAAGCGGGCTTGACCGTCAGCTTTGTTACGAACGGCTGGCATTTCGAACGCATCTGGCCTGCGATTCAGGCAAACCGCGCCGCAGTTTCTCACGTTGCTTTCAGTCTTGATGGTGTCACTCGCGAAAGTCACGATCGCTGGCGCGGAAAAGGATCTTTCGACCGGCTTGTGCGTGCCTTTTCACGTTGCTACATGGCGAAACTGCCGTTTGCGATCAAGATCGTGATCCGGCGCGATCTGTTGGACCAGCTCGAGCAGATCGCGATCTTCGCCGCACGCATGGGGGCTGCTTCCCTTCACTTCGTTCACGTGATGCCGACGTCGAGCGGCGTCTTAGACGATTCGGCTTTGAGTCTCGACGAGCAGCGGATTGCGGAACAGGAGATCGCGATCCTCGCGCGCATCTTCCGGATGGAGATCGGGATCGACGTTGGTTACTACAACATCGATGAGAAACGCCCGCCGTGCGCGCCACTCGCGACTAAGAGCATGAATATCGATTACCGCGGACGGTTGTCTCTGTGTTGCAATCTTTCGGGTTACCGAGGGGCCGGGGCCACGGATGACGCGGATGTAATCGCGGATTTAAATGTGGAGTCGTTCGCGTCCGCGTATGAGAAGTTTGTGGCGCTCGCGGGCGCGCAGTTGCAGAAAAGAAAAACCGCGCTGGCGGCGATGCGCGCCGCGGGATCGACACCGGATCTCTTCACGGGTTCGCCGTGCCTGTTTTGCCTGCAGAGCTTCGGAAAAATTCCATGGTCGAGAACCTGAAAGGCTGGCTTCCGGTTGATGCGGTCGTCGTCGATGGGCGACCGGGTCTTTCCTGGCTGGAGATGCCGGACGTCCCTCTCGCCGAGCCTTTCTTTCAACAAACAGTCGATCGCGCCCGATCACAAAACGGTCGCCGCGAACTGTTCACCGAGTTCGACACCCTCCTGCAACTCGAAAAAACGCTCGACAGCGTTCCACCCACCGGCTTCATCTTTCACTCCTCGCGCTGCGGCTCAACCCTCGTCGCCAACGCCTGCCGCGCGATCAACAACTCAATCATCCTCTCCGAACCACCCGCCCTCGACAAACTGATCGCCCGGCTCATCACGGACGCCCGAGAACACGACACCAAATCCGCGATTTATTCCGCGTTAATCCGCGCCCTGGTTAACGTCTTGGGCCAACGCAGAAAAGGGGATGAACGCCATCTCTTGATCAAATTCGCCTGTTGCAGCTTCTCGCAAATCGATCGCATCCGCCGCATCTGGCCCAAGGTGCCGTGGCTTTTCCTTTATCGCGATCCAATCGAAACGATCGTCTCCAACATAACAACCGTTCCGCCATGGCTCGTCGACGACGATCGCCGCGTACTGGCTTCGATCACAAACGTCTCCGCGATCGAAGTCGCAGCGATGTCCCTCGAAGAACTCTGCGCACGAACTATCGGCAGTCTTTATCAAACTGCTCATCGTCTTGCGAACGATGGCGGCATGTTGCTTAATTACAGCCAACTGTCAGTGCCTGTAATATCCAGTGTGTTGAAATTTTTTAATATCAGTCCTTCGAACGATGAGCTGGAGACGATCGCGCGCACCAGCAGGATCTACTCGAAAGAGACTTCCGCGACGCGCACATTCATCAGCGACACCGACGCTAAGCTACGACAGGCGTCGGCTCTCGTTCGCGAAGTGGCTACGGCATGGGCCATCGAGCCTTATCGTCGCCTCGAAGAAAAGAGAATGGGGAATCATGAATAATCTCGTACCTGGGAAACACGTAGTCGTGACGGATTTTGACGGTGGCGAGGGAATACTTGTCGATCTCAACACCAAGAGATACTACCAGCTAAACGAAACTGCGATGGTCGTTTGGAAAGGTCTCGAGCAGGGTAAAACCGCAAACGAAATCGCGGCAGACATCACCTCCGCATACGAAGTCGAATTGGACCACGCCACCGCGAGCGTGCAACGAATCGTTGATAATTTCCAAACTTACAAACTCGTTGGCGCCAGGTGAGCGGCGTCTCGTAATCAAATACACCGTGCTCACTTTGGCAATCTTTTTGCCGTTGCTGTGGGCATTCTTCTCAATTCGCAATCTGTATCCCATCGCCTCCTGGAACGTGATGATGGCCGGCGGCGATCTCGAACGCGGACGTTCCTACTGCATCCTGCGTGGCGAAACAGTCTCCGGGGAAACCATCGACGTTCCCGCTATCGAGCTCACCAACGCTCTCTACAGTCGCAACTGGACCATGGTGAACGCCACGATCGCCAACCAGAGTTTCAAACTCGATTCGCTGCATCCTGAAAACGAAGATCTGCTGCGCAGTTTTGGCGGCATCGACAAACTGCCGCCCGGCGCGCGCATTCCCGATCTGCTGAAAGCGTGGGGCGATCTTTACAACAAAAAGCTTCCCGATTCCTCACCGCAACGATTGAAAGCCATCCGGCTCGACATGTATCGCTGGGAGAGCGGCCGTTACGCCGATTACGACAAGTTCATAGAATCGTGGCGCAAGGAATTGTAAATCGCATCGTTCCCCGAAGCGCCTTTGCCCTCGGCGTCTCGCGCGCGATCGTTCACGGTATGTTTCTCATGTCCGTGGTCTTCGCAAATTTCTCCGCGCTCGGTTCGCTTCCCGTCACGATCCTGCGGCCCACGGGCGTGATGAAGCTCTTGCCGTGGAGCTTTTACGACCAGCTACTCACACCCTCGGGAATTCTGGTTCTAAAAGCCGCGCTCGTGGTGTCGCTGTTGTTCAGCACTTTCGGGTTGCTCACAGTCATTTCAACGAAGACTTCGTTCTTACTGGTTCTCTTCAACGAGGGACTACTGCGCAGTTTCGGACACTTCAATCACGACGAGATGGTGGCGGTTTATTGCATGGCCGTCCTCGCATTCACACCCTGCGGCGATGCGTTCTCCGTTGATAGTCGACTGGCAAAGGAAAGCAAGACGCGCTCGGCTTTCGCGTATGCGTATCCGATTTTGCTGATGCAGTTGCTGGTGGCATGGACGTACTTCAGTTCGGCGTTGATCAAGCTGCGGGTTGCGGGACTGATGAAATACCTGAGCGAGGACAACCTTCCCGCCCTCGCTATCTACCACTCACTCGATAACCTGCACGACACCGGTTTCCGTATCGCGTTTTCATTGCCCCACGTGAGGGCTTACCTGCCAGTCGCAGTCGGCCTGGTTCTCATCTGGGAATTGCTCTTTCCGATCGCCGTGTTCTGGCGACGAGCCCGCCGGTGGTTCCTGGGACTTGGTTTGGTATTTCACATCTCCACCCTGTTCGTCATGAACATCTTCTTCCCTCATCATCTCGTGCTCTACCTGCTTTTTGTTAATTGGGACGCAGAATTAGCAAAAACACGTGTTAAACGCTGGTTTAAATTCCGTTGACTCTCTCCAAAAAAGCGTGGTACGGTTCTCCGCCACACTGAACATCGTGTGCCTACCCTAAAGGAGATAAAAATGTCTAAGTCATTTCGGCTTTCCCTTGTCTGCGCTGGCCTGCTCACGATGCTACTTGGTATGTCGCAGGTCGCCTCCGGACAACTGATTATTTCTGAATTCCGCGTCCGTGGCCCGAACGGCGCGAACGACGAGTTTATCGAGATCTACAACAACAGCGGCGCCGACCA
>DASUPZ010000077.1:0-9003 GCA_036280855.1 Pyrinomonadaceae bacterium
CTGCGCTGGCCTGCTCACGATGCTACTTGGTATGTCGCAGGTCGCCTCCGGACAACTGATTATTTCTGAATTCCGCGTCCGTGGCCCGAACGGCGCGAACGACGAGTTTATCGAGATCTACAACAACAGCGGCGCCGACCATACCGTCGCGGGTGGCGGAACCGGTTATGGCGTGGCGGCTTCAAATGGCGTTGCTCGTTGCGTCATTCCAAACGGAACGGTAATCCCTAACCGGGGCCATTATCTGTGCGTGAACAGCGTTGGCTATAGCCTCGCTTCTTATCCGGCTGGTAATGGAACCACTGCGACTGGCGATGCGACCTATACGACTGACATTCCCGACAACGCGGGTATCGCGATTTTCAACACGAGTGTTTCAGGCAACTTCGTACTGGCAAACCGCATGGACGCCGTCGGCTCAACCTCGGAAGCTAATACCCTCTACAAAGAAGGCACTGGATATCCAGCGCTAACTCCCTTTTCCATCGACTACTCGTTCTATCGCGACGACTGCGGTAAGAGCGGTTCGATCACGACTTTCGGTCCGTGCACAATCAGCACGCCTAAAGACACCAACAACAACGCTGCTGATTTCATTTTCGTCGATACGAACGGCACCTCTGCCGGTGCAGGTCAACGCCTTGGCGCGCCTGGACCAGAAAACCTGAGTTCGCCGATCCAGCGCAATGCGTCATTCGGTCAAGCTTTCCTCGATCCCTGCGTCGGAGGAGCTTCTCCGCCGAATCGCGTTCGCGACTTCACTTCCGATCCAGCGAATAACTCCACGTTCGGTACCCTCGACATTCGCAGAACATTTACCAACAACACAGGTGGAAACGTCACCCGATTGCGTTTCCGAGTAATCGACCTGACAACGTTCCCCGCGCCGAGTGGTATCGCCGACTTGCGGCCACGCACTTCGACTGCGGTAGTCGTCACGGTCGATCGTGCACCCTGCGGCAGCGGCACCAGCAACGTGACTGTTCAAGGCACGACCCTCGAGCAACCACCGTCACAACCAAACGGCGGCGGTTTCAACTCGTCGATGTCGGCAGGAACTGTCACGCTCGCGACTCCGCTTGCAAACGGCGCCAGCATTGATCTTCGATTCCTGTTAGGCATTCAGCAAACAGGAAGCTTTAAGTTTTATGTGAACATCGAAGCACTGCCGTAACAGGCGGGACATGAGGTAGTTCGAAAAGGAGAGGTGGCAACGCCTCTCCTTCTTTCTTTTGTGAATTAAGGAAAGCTGTAGGTAACTACGTATTCGGGCGGTGAGCTTTCGAGGATGGGCCGTCCTTCTGCTTCGAGCCATGCGTGACCGTCAACTGTGCCGCTGTTGTCGTTGCGGACGCCGAAGACGATGCGCGCAGGTATTCCACTCCGCAACAGGTAACGGCGAAGCACGGCCGCTCGTTTCCAGCAGATGGGTTTGAACATCAAGATGTTTGCGGAAAGCAGCAGATCGATCGAGCGTGCGAGTTGTTCCTGGTTCGCATTTCGCAAACGACCGTTTCGCTTCTCGTTTCCGGCCACGATCTCGAGTGCGCGCGGCAATGAATAAACGCGCGCTACGATTGAAAGCACAGCGACCCACCACGCCATGCGGCAGAGCAGCCACGCCTCGGCAGGCTGCCTGGCAAACTTTTGGGTGATTCTTAAGATAAGCCGCACAAACTTGGGCATCGTTCAGGCGATTGTACATGATTTCAGGATTAACAAGATTTACATGTAAAACTGGCGATCGTGATGGTTAGGGTCGAATTTGCAGCCTAGTTGTAAAAGTTGTAACCTGCCATAAGCCTTTCAACAATCCGAAATCGCATTCAGGAGGGTCTGTGGCGGTTATTCGTCCGTTTCGTGCTTTGCGTCCGCGTGCTGAGCGGGCCGCGGAGGTCGCCAGTGTTCCGTACGACGTCGTCAACACCGAGGAGGCGCGCGCCCTCGCCGCTGGGAATCCACTCAGCTTCCTGCACGTTTCGCGTCCGGAGATCGATCTTCCTGAAGGGACGGATCTTTACAGCGACACCGTTTACCGAAAGGCCGTCGAGAATTTTGAAAAACTGATCGCGGAAGCGCCGCTCGAGAAAGAGGCGGAACCGAGTTTGTACCTGTACCGGTTGATCATGGGCGACCACGAACAGATCGGAGTGGTGGCGGTTTCATCGATCGACGAGTACGACAACGGCACGATTCGAAAACACGAACGAACACGACGCGACAAGGAAGACGATCGCACGCGTCACATGCTGATGCTGCGCGCGCAAACTGGACCAGTGTTTCTGACGTACAGGGCTCGACCCGAGATCGACGAACAAGTGTCGGCAGCAATCGCGGCGTCGCCGTTGTTTGATCTGACTGCGGCTGACGGAGTTCGGCATACGATCTGGCGTCTTACGGAAACTGAGTCGCTTGTCAAAAGCTTTGAGTCAGTGCCGCTGCTTTACATCGCAGACGGTCATCATCGTGCGGCGAGTGCGAGTCGCGCGCGCGCTGAGTTGAAGCAAGAGAGCTTTGCACACACGGGCCGGGAGGATTACAACTTTTTTCTCACCGTGATCTTTCCTGACTCGCAAATGAAGATACTCGCGTACAACCGGACCGTTCGAGATCTCAATGGAATGTCGAAGGAAGAGTTTCTGAAAGCTGTCAGTGGTCCATTTACGCTTTCGGAGGATGCGAATCCCGAGCCTCGTGATCGCGGGCAGTGGAGCATGTATCTCGATGGAAAATGGTATGGGCTACAGCTTTCTCCCGACACGACGTTGCCGGCAGGTACGGTTGCATCGCTCGACGTGAGTATTCTTCAGGATCGTTTGCTCGATCCGATTCTGGGTATCAAAGACGTTCGCACAGACAAGCGAGTGGACTTCATTGGTGGACTGCGCGGGACGAAAGAACTCGAGCGGTTGGTGGACGAAGGCAAAGCGGCGGTCGCGTTTTCGCTTCATCCGACAACGGTGGCGGAATTGTTGATGGTATCGGATGCAAACGAGATCATGCCGCCGAAGTCGACGTGGTTTGAGCCGAAGCTCCGGGACGGATTATTGATCCACACGATTTAAGATTCAATAGGTCCTATAGGACCTATATGACCTATTTCTAAAAGATCATGCGCGTTCTTATAGCTGACAAATTCGAACAATCAGGCCGGGATGGTTTGCAGGCGCTCGGCTGCGAGATTTCTTTTCAACCTGACGTTAAAGACGATGCGTTAGTCGAGGCGATCAAGAGTGTAGCGCCCGACGTGCTCGTCGTCAGAGGCACGAAAGTAACCGAGCCGATGCTCGACGCTGGTCCAGTGAAACTCGTCGTCCGCGCAGGCGCCGGTTACAACACGATCGACGTTGCCGCCGCTTCGAAGCGTGGCATTTACGTCTCGAATTGCCCGGGAAAAAATTCAATCGCCGTTGCCGAACTTGCTTTTGCTTTGATCCTCGCACTCGACCGCCGAATTGCAGACAACGTGATCGCCCTTCGTCGAGGAGAATGGAACAAGAAAGAGTTTTCGAAAGCGCGCGGACTTTATGGACGCACACTTGGGCTGATCGGCGTCGGCAAGATCGGGCAGGAGATGATTCCACGTGCTCGCGCGTTTGGCATGCCCGTGGTCGCATGGAGCAGAAGCTTGACGCCGGAACGCGCAACGGCGCTCGGCGTTGAGCTAAAAGAGTCGCCGAAGGAGGTCGCTGCCGTCGCCGATATTGTAAGTGTTCATCTTGCGCTCAATCCGGAAACCAAAAGTTTTATTGATGCAGACTTCTTTAGCGTGATGCGTCCGGGTGCTTACTTCATCAACACGGCGCGCGGCGAAGTCGTGGACCAGGCCGCCCTCGTCGATGCGATGAAGAATCGCGGCATACGCGCCGGCCTGGACGTGTTTGCCATTGAGCCGACGAGCAGCAGCGGTGAATTCAGCGATGCGGTCGTGAAAGAAGAAGGGCTTTACGGCACTCATCACATCGGCGCCTCGACCGATCAGGCGCAGGAAGCGATCGCGGATGAAACTGTTCGCATCGTGAAAGAGTTTAAAGAGACTGGCAAGGTCCCCAACGTGGTGAACCTCGCGCGACAAACTCCAGCCACGCATCGACTCGTGGTCCGTCATCTCGACCGCCCTGGTGTGCTCGCGGGCGTGCTCGAAGCGATCAAAGCGGAACAGATCAACGTTCAGGAGATGGAGAACATCGTCTTCGAAGGCGCAGCTGCCGCGGTTGCGCGAATCAATCTCGACAACGCGCCAACAAAAGAAACCCTCAATAAACTCAAAGAAGGCAACACAGACATCATCGAGCTTGATTTGCTCGATTTGAAGTGAAGTACCGCAAACGCTCAGCATAATGAACACGACCCTCATCACCGGAGCATCGTCGGGAATCGGAGCGGCCTTCGCCAGAAAACTTGCGGGACGAGGACGAAACGTTTTTCTTGTCGCACGCTCGGAAGACAAGCTGATGGCGCTGTGCAACGAGCTCGGGCGACTGACCAGCATTCGCGCGCAGTACATGGCACTCGATCTTCTCGAACCTGATGCTGGAGCGCGGTTGCTCGAGGAAACGAAGAAGCGCGATCTCGATATCGACATGCTCATCAACAACGCGGGTTTTGGCTCGATGGGCGAGTTCACCAAACTCGATCTCGATCGCGAGCTCGAAATGATCCGGCTTAACGTGAGTGCAGTTGTCGACTTGACGTACAGGTTTCTGCCGCCGATGCGCGAACAGAAGCGAGGCACGATCATCAACGTCGCTTCGACCGCAGCGTTCCAACCGGTTCCGTACATGGCCACGTATGCAGCGACGAAAGCATTTGTGCTCTCCTTCTCCGAGGCGTTATGGGATGAGAACCGCGCGCACGGAATCCACGTGATGGCTTTGTGTCCCGGCGTTACGGAAACAAACTTCTTCGAGGCAGCCGGGATAGATCGTCCGCCAATGCGCACGGTGCAAACCGCGGAAGAAGTGGTTGAAACTGCGTTGCGCGGATTAGCGCGACACAAAACAGTCGTGATTTCGGGTTGGGCGAATTGGTTTGTTGTGGAAGCGGAGCGCGTCGTGCCGCGATCGGTGGTGACGAAGATCGCGGGAAAGGCGCTGCGGTCGAGGTTTGAATAACAGGAGGGTTTCCGCATTCAGAGTTCAACCTTTAGGTTGTCTTTTTCTAACGTCAGCAAGCTGAAGCTTGAACTCTGAACGCAGATTTTATCGGGAGAAATCATGACCGAGAGAATTTTTAATTTCAGTGCTGGTCCGGCGGTGTTGCCGGTGCCTGTTTTGGAAGAAGCGCAACGCGACATGTTGAGCCTGCCTGGTGTCGGCATGTCAGTGATGGAAATCAGCCATCGCTCGAAAACTTTCGACGAGATCATCGCACACGCCGAGTCAGGTCTGCGCCAACTGCTGAACATCCCTGACAACTACCGGATCCTTTTCCTGCAAGGCGGCGCGAGTTTGCAGTTTTCAATGATCCCGATGAACTTTCTCCCGGCAGACGGCGGGGCCGACTACGTCATCACCGGAAGCTGGGGAAAGAAAGCGCTGAAAGAAGCAAAGAAAGTCGGCAGTGTGAATGTCGCTGCCACGATGGCCGATGGTGGTTTCACGCGTGTGCCGTCGCGTGAAGAGATGGGCCTCAGCCCGCATGCGACCTACGTTCACATCACCAGCAACGAGACGATCGAAGGCGTGCAGTGGAAACGTGAACCCAACGTCGGCGATGTCCCACTCATCTCGGATGCCTCGTCAGACATTTTATCGCGCGCGATCCCTGTCGAACGATATGGGATGATTTATGCCGGCGCGCAAAAGAACATTGGACCAAGCGGCGTGACCGTCGTGATCCTGCGGGACGACCTGCTGCAACGCATTCCCGAAGGCTTGGCGACGATGCTCGACTACCGCACGCACGTCGAAAACAATTCGCTCTACAACACGCCAAACACGTGGGGCATTTACATCATCAGTCTCGTTTGCAAGTGGCTTCAGGAGAAAGGCGGCATCGCCGCAATGGAACGCGAAAACGAGCACAAGGGGCGGTTGGTCTACGAGGCGATCGACGCAACCGACTTTTATCGTGGTCATGCCGATGTCGATTGTCGCTCGACGATGAACGTAACGTTTCGATTGCCCGCCGAAGAACTCGAAAAGAAGTTTGTGTCGGAAGCGACTGCGCAGGGGCTCGATGGATTGAAGGGACATCGATCGGTCGGCGGCATTCGCGCGTCAATCTATAACGCGTTTCCACGTGAAGGCGTCGAGGCGCTCGTGTCGTTCATGAAAGACTTCGAACGCCGCAACGGATAAAGCCACAAAGAAGCACAAATTTACTCAACTGTTTTTGTGTCCTTTGTGCTTCTTTGCGGCTGATCAGTTATGAATTTTTTTAAGATTGGTCCGGAGCATGCCGGCCTTCGTCTTGACGCATTCCTCGCCTCGCAGCTTGAAAACTGGAGCCGCGCGAGGCTTCAGAAACTGATCGAGAACGAAGACATACTCGTAAACGGCAAAGTTGCAAAGCCCTCCTACAAGCTTCGCGAAAACGATGAAATCGAAGTCGAGTTGCCGCCTCCCGCAACGACCGGCTTTGCTCCCGAGAACATTCCGATCGATATCGTTTATGAAGACGAAACGCTGCTGGTCGTAAACAAACCCGCCGGGCTCGTGGTCCATCCTGCGGCGGGAACTCCTTCAGGCACGCTCGCCAACGCTCTCGCCTATCACTTTCAACAGCTACCCGGCAGCGGCACTGGCGTGCGGCCCGGGATCGTTCATCGACTCGATCGCGACACGTCGGGGTTGCTCGTCGTCGCGAAGACCGAAAGCGCGCTCGAGAACCTCAGCGATCAGTTTCGCGATCGAACAGTGTTCAAGTCGTACGTGGCCCTGGTCCATGGGCGAGTGCAGGCAAACTCCGGTCGCATCGATCAACCGATCGCGCGCGATCCATCGAACCGCACGCGGATGGCTGTCGTGCGTGGCGGGCGCAACTCTTTGACGCTGTATCGAGTGCGGCGTACTTACGATCGGTTCACCCTCCTCGACGTGGAATTAAAAACGGGAAGGACACACCAGATTCGCGTTCACCTGGCGTGGATAAAGCATCCAGTTGTTGGAGATGAAACCTACGCAGCGGGACGTGACAACACGATCCCGGATCCGCAACTGCGCACTCGCCTTCGCAATCTCAAACGTCAATTTCTCCACGCTGAGAAACTGGCGTTCGCGCATCCCGTGACGAAAGAGATCGTGCGCTTCGAGGCGTCATTACCCGTCGACCTGTCTGAGTTCCTCGCACAATTGGAACACGGATGACACGGATGAAAAATCCGATTTAAAATCCGCGTAATCCGCGGCTAAATAAGGTATGGGTTCGAAGCGTAAGATGCGATAATAGGCAACAGGTTCGGGTCCAAAGGCATCGAATCGCCGTATTTCAGCAGACTCAGGGCGGCTCCCGAACTATAATCCGATCCCATGCCAGTGTCTCTAAAAGATTTTTTATTCAGACGTTTGCCGGTTGCTTTCATCATTGTTGGCGCCGCGATTTGTGCTGTTGCGCAAAATCCGCGGCCGTCGCCAACGCCATTACCCCAGGACACTCAGGGCACAGTTAGAATTCCGGTTCGACGTGTTCGACTGCCAATCACCGTCACGGACAAGAAAGGTAATTTCGTACCTGGACTGAGCAAAGAAGACTTTGTAGTTCTCGAAGACAAAGTGCCGCAAACGATCGAAACGTTTTCAGACGATCTCGCGCAAACGACTCCGCTCTACGTTGCTGTGTTGATGGACACGTCACCGTCAACCGCCGGCAAGTTGAAGTTTCAGCAAGAGTCAGCGATGAACTTCATCCAGACGGTGATTAAGCCGCGCAAAGACCGCGTGCTCTTTGCGACGTTTGACGATGAGATTAAGCTGCGACAGGACTTTACCGACAAACTCGATCTGCTCGACAAGGCTGTTTACAGTGTGAAACAAATGGGTAAACAGACGGCGCTCTTCGATGCCGTCTGGCAGTTCTGCGATGAGAAGATGAGATCAGTTCCGGGACGTCGCGTGTTGCTGATAGTGACTGACGGCGAGGACACTTACAGTCGCGCAAATCTTCGCGATGCGATCGACATCGCGCAACGAACTGAGACGACAGTCTTCGCGATCTCGACAAAGGCAGGATTTCTCGCGACTGTGCCTGGCGTTGAAGCAGGACAAGTCGCCGATAAAAAGGATCGGGATCTACAGACGCTCAGCGAAGAAACCGGCGGCATGGCGTTCTTCACGGGCGACATGTTGTCGCTCGAGCGTTCGTTCACACGCATCTCCAAAGAGCTGAGAGCGCAATACCTCGTCACGTATGATCCGACGAACAAGAGTTACGACGGCACGTTCAGAAAGATCGACGTCAAACTCGCTGAGCGGCGAGGTGATCTGAAAGTCCGAACGAAGAAGGGTTACAAAGCGATCGCTGACAGCGTGCTGCAGTAGGAAGTTGAGAAGTAAAATGCAATATCGCGAAATGAGCAGGCCAGTATTGTTGGGGGTATTCGTTATCGCGCTCCTGTGTGCGGGAGTGACGAGCAGCAGTTTGTCTGCGAATAACCCGGCTGCGCCACACGCGATTGCATCGCCATCGCCTACGCCAAGAACACGCGAAGAATTACCGCAGGACTCGGACGAAGTAATCAAAGTCGAAACCAACCTGACCAACATCTTCTTCACCGCCGCTGACAAGCACAAGCGCTTCGTCAGCGATCTGAAGGCCGAAGACATTCGCGTGTTGGAAGATGGTCAGCCGCAGGAGATCTTCACTTTTCAACAGAACATCGATCTGCCGCTCTCGCTCGCGATCCTGATCGACACCAGCGCCTCCGAGGAGCGCACGCTTCCCGACTTGAAAGTTGCCGCGCGCGCATTTCTGGAAAACGTTTTGCGCGCAAACAAGGATGAGGCGGCGATTCTTTCGTTCACCGGTGAAACGACGCTCGAGCAGGGCTTCTCAGGAAATCTC
>DASUPZ010000078.1:0-8616 GCA_036280855.1 Pyrinomonadaceae bacterium
GCCAGGCCGCCGCACTCCAAGGAGGCCATAAATTCGATAATCGTTTTGTGGTTTTGTGCCATTTTTATGGGCGCGCTTCCGCTTTGCTGTCTCGCGGCGTTACTATCTGACAACGCCGTGGAAAAGGACTTCCAACAAATAAAGACGATATTAAAGCGGTGTTTACGACTGCTCTGCCCGGCTTGTGGCGGAGCGAGGATCGTCGCCCAGCCGTTTCGCATCCGGCATCACTGCCCAAACTGTCTGTCGCTTTTTAAACGTGAAGACGGGTTCTTCGTGGGCGCGATTCTCGCAAACGTCGTCATCACAGAGCTCGTGATCCTGCTGCTTTGCTTCTTCTTTTTGTTGGTTGTGGGCGTTCCCTACGCGAGTGTGCTTGTGTTGCTTTTTACGATGGCGCTACTTTTTCCAGTCGCTTTCTATCATCACAGTTGGAGTTTGTGGCTGGGATTCGACTATATCGTCGAGTCGCTGCCGAAGTACACCGGGTCGAGGCAGGAGCGGTAATTTCCCAGATTCCTGCTACTTGAGTTATACTCCGCTAAGCTCGCCCGCCCTATTAACACTAAAAGTGCAGGAGCGATCGATTTTTAACTCGGTTTGCAGCCGCTGCCCTGGCCGAAGCAGGCTTTGTGCAGGTTTAGAGCACATGTAGAACTTTACTCCCTGTGCTCCCTGTAGCGGATTTACGGCCCAGAGTGCCCCGGTGGCTAGTCAGGTTTTGTATTGAAAGAAAGAGATTCCGGTCGGGTTTCACCTCAATTCCTTCCCTGGCCCAACTCGTTACATTCATTTTGTGGCGGTGCGTCTAGTCGTGCCGCTTATCCGCGTGCAGTACACGCCTCGCCAACCGGCTTGCAGGCGCAGCTCTGCCCGTCAACTTTAAAGAAGGCTGCTAATGGCAAAACAATTAATCGTCAGCGTCAACGGACGCGAAAAGAAAATTGCGATCATTGAAGACGACAAGGTCACTGAGTTCTACATTGAACGTGGAGAACAACATCAGGGCATCGTCGGTAATATTTACAAGGGACGCGTGATGCGGGTCCTGCCCGGAATGCAGTCGGCATTCGTCGACATCGGGCTCGAACGCGACGCTTTCCTTTACGTCTCTGACTTCTTCGACGAGGAAGAAGAGTTTGAAAGAATCGTTATCGACAAGTCGAAGAAAGGCACTCCCGACGCGGAGCATGCGGCCGCCGAAGAGCTGGCGCTGAATCGCGTTGAACGCGAACAACGCATCGAGGCGACTCAGGATCGAGTTGAGCCTCTTCACGAAGAAGCTGAGCCGCTTCAGGAAGACGAAGAAGAAGAAGAAGTTGCTGCGACCGCAGACGTCGCTGAGTCGCAGGACACCGGACGTCGCCGCGGCCGCCGTGGACGGCGTCGCGGACGTTGGGACAAGACCGACGAGGTCACACCTCAAGCACCACCACCACCTCCGCGTTTCGAGGTTCCGGACACACCGTTTGTCGCCGGCGATCCCGGCATCGAAAGAATAATCGACGAAGAAGAGACTGCCGCGAACGGCGAGATGTTCAAAGACGCCAGGTTGCAGGAGCGCCTCTTCGATCAGATTCACGCAGTTGAATTCAACATCGAAGACGACGTTAGCCATGCGGAAGTCGGTTCACTGCTTTCGTCCGGCTTTGGCACTGATTCATTCGAACGAGTCGTCGATGCTGATGCGGATGTAGAACCAATCCGCGAGGGACAGCGGCCTCAGGAAGCTCATGTTTCGAGTTTTATCGACGACGTGATGCCCGACACGATGCGTAGTCCCGGTTTTCAGCGCATCAGCGACGATGAAGAGGAACCGGCGCCCGAAGTCACCACTGAAAAATCTCCGAGCAAGCAGCGTGCGCGCAAGTCAGCGCCTGCCGCAGCTAAAAAGCGTGCTTCGAAAGCCAGCGCCGCCAAGAGTCCTGCGTCGAAGAAGAAAGCGTCGAGCAAGAAGTCGTCTAAGAAGCGTGCAGCCGGCGGTGAAGGCGAGTCGAGTGAAGGAGACTATGCCGACTCTGAAGCGCGAGTCGCCGACGGTCAATCACGTGGCGAGTTTGCAACGCGCCGCGGAGGACGAAGACGACGCCGCCCGAGCAAAAATCGGCCCGCAGGAACTCAAACAGGTGAACCCAATGGCGCCGGGCAAACCGACGGCCAGGACGACGATAACGAAGTGTTATTCGTCGAGCCGCAGGAAGAGATCGTCGTTCCTCCTCCACCACCACCCGAGCCGGCGCAGCGCGGGCGTCAACGCGAACCGCGTGGACGCGAGCAGCGCGGTTATCGCGGGCAGTCGCGTCGTGAACGACACCAGCCGGCCATTACGGATCTGCTAAGCGAAGGCCAGGAGATACTGGTCCAAATTGCAAAGGAACCGATCGCGAAGAAAGGCGCGCGCATCACTTCTCACATTGCGTTGCCGGGACGGTTTCTCGTTTATATGCCGACTGTCGAACACGTCGGCGTGTCGCGAAAGATCGAGTCAGACACCGAACGTCATCGCCTGCGCAAGTTGATCCAGGCGATTCGTGCCGAGGAAGACATTCCTTCCGGCGGCTTTATCGTGCGCACCGCGGGTGTCGGCATCAGTGACAAAGATCTGCGCGAGGACGTGCGTTATCTCGTTCGCACCTGGCTCGACATCAGAGGCGCTGCCGAAAAATCCAAGGCGCCGTCTCTCGTGCATCGCGATCTCGACCTGGTCCAACGACTGCTCCGCGATCAACTGTCTGAAGACTTTGAATCGATTCGCGTCGATTCAGAGGAGGAATACCAGGCGATCATCGAGTTTATCAATCGCATTCAGCCTCGCCTCGTGCGGCGCGTGAAGCTCTACACGAAAGATCAACCGATCCTCGAAGCTTACGGCGTGCAGGCGGAGATCGACAAAGCGATCAAGCCGCGTGTGTGGCTGAAGTCCGGCGGTTATCTCGTGATCAATCAGACCGAGGCGCTCGTTGCGATCGACGTCAACACGGGCAAGTTTGTGGGTCGCGGCAGTGGCCGTCTCGAAGATACGATCACGCGCACGAACCTCGAAGCCGTGGATGAGATCGTGCGGCAGATTCGCCTGCGCGATCTGGGCGGCATTATCGTGCTCGACCTGATCGACATGGAGGAGCGACGCAATCGCCAGAAGGTGATGCAGGCGCTTCAGGACGCTCTGCGCAACGATAAGTCGCCGACGAAGGTGCTTTCATTCAACGACTTTGGCCTCGTGATCATGACGCGCAAGCGCGTGAAGCAATCCCTCGAGCGAACCTTGTGTTCGCCGTGCAACTATTGCCAGGGCGCAGGGTTGGTGAAATCGCCGCAAACGATCTGTTACGAGTTGCTGGAGGATGCGCGCCGGCTGGCGAAGGGTTTGAACGGCGACGCCGATAACCGGCAAGTGACGTTGCGGATCAATCCGGATGTTGCGAAGGCGCTGCGTTCGACTGAGCGCGACGTGATGATCGAGATCGAAGACTATCTTGGACCAATCGACATCACGAGCGATCCGACGATTCACCAGGAACAGTTTGACTTCGCCGTGACTTAGGCTACGGTTTGTTCAGAGTTCAACCTTAGGTTGCCCGTGGGAGCAAGCTAAAGCTTGAACTCTGAACCGGGATAGAATCTTCGCGGACAACGTGTTTATAGAGAATGTCGCGCTGCTGAGGGATGAAGCCTGCTTCTCGGATGAGAAACTGGAGCATCTTCTCATCAGCGCGATTGTTTGCTCCAGCGGCTGACACGACGTTCTCCTCGATCATGATTGACCCCATGTCGTTTGCGCCAAAACGCAGTGCGACCTGCCCGAGTCGAAGTCCCTGCGTCAGCCACGATGATTGAAAGTTTTCGATGTTGTCGAGGAACAGGCGCGACACGGCGAGCATCTTCAGGTAATCGACACCCGTTGGCTCGTCTTTGATCTTGCGGCCCAGGGCCGTGTTCTCACGTTGAAACGTCCACGGGATGAATGCCGTGAAGCCGCCCGTTTCGTCCTGTAGATCTCTAATACGCTGCAAGTGCCTCACGCGATGTTCGATCCTGTCTCCAATACCAAACATCATCGTCGCTGTTGAACGAAGACCGACGCGATGGACCGCGCGCATGACGTCAAGCCATTCGTCCGTCGTACACTTGGTCGCTACGCGCTTCCGCACTTCATCGTCGAGAATCTCCGCGCCGCCGCCGGGCAAACTGTAAAGACCCGCAGCTTTCAAACGCGCCATGATCGTCTCGTAATCCAGTTTTGAGATCAGGTGGAGATTGTGGATCTCGGGCGGCGAGAAACAGTGCAACTGAAACCCCGGATACTTTTCACGTAAGCGTTGCAGCAGGTCTTCGTACCACTCGAGGCCGAAGTCGGGATGCAGTCCGCCCTGCATCAGCACGCCCGTGCCGCCGAGTGCGATCGTTTCGTCGATCTTCGCGCAGATCTCTTCGAAGGAACGCACGTACGTGTCGGGTGCGCCGGGCCGTCGATAGAACGCGCAGAACGTACAGACGACGTTGCAAACGTTTGTGTAGTTGATGTTTCGATCGATGATGTAGGTGACGACGTTGTCGGGATGACGGCGCGCGCGGATCTCATCCGCGGCGACGCCCATGCGCGCGATGTCGTGCGATTCGAGCAGCGTCGTACACTCTTCAGCCGACATGCGCTCGCCCGCGAGCACGCGATCAAGTATTGGTTGAATGTTCGACATGGTCCGCAAATAAGATAGCAAATCCGCGTCAATCCGCGAAAATCAGCGGCTTTATTCGTTCGATTAGCCCGTGCTTGAATGCCAGCTCAAAATAGAGTCGCAAGCCTTTTTCCATCGACTCGTCTACATGGAAAACGATGTTCCCGGTCAGGTAGTTTCTAAGTTCCTCGATCCGCATCGGGATTTTCTGCCGGTACGACTCCACGATCTCATCGAGGTGCGCGACGCCTTCATCCCGCGCGCCGGCAAAGTCGATCGCGCGCGCACGTTCGACGGCATCATCCCGGACCATCCACATCGCAAACACAAAACCGAGCCCCGTGTGCTGTTTCCATAAACTCGCCATGTCCCAAACGTTCAGCCCGTGACGTGGAAAGGTCATGCCCGGATCGCCGATGATCAGCGCCGCATCATTCTTCTCGAGCATCTCTTCGAGGTTTGGCGAGCGCGTGGTCCACTCGGGCTCGCGGTCCAGAAACTCTCTGAACACGATCTTCACGAGGGTCGCCGACGTTCGCGATGATTCGTCCAGCGCGACGCTTCTGATACTGTCGAGTTGCTTGTTCTTCGAGACTAGCACCACGCTCAACACTTCCTTGCGCGAACCCACGCACACGTCCGGCACGAGCGCGCCACCCGCGATCCGTTGATATTCGATCACGGGAACAAGCGCGCCTTCAACCGTCGATTCCGAAAGCAACTGGGCGCAGCGCGCAGGCACCGCTTCGACGAAATCGACGCTGCCGTGATGCGATCCGTTCAGGAAGCTCCAGATTAAAGGTGCGGAGTTTAAGTAGCTTGAAGCAGCCAGTCGAAAGGAACTGTTCATGAGGTTCCAGTATATACTATCCCGCCATGCCCATTTACGACGTGACGGTCCCACTGCGCAACGGCTTGCCAACGTGGCCCGGCGATCCTGGAATCCGGATCGCCACGTGGCGGAGTATGGCCAATGGAGACGATGGAAATGTTTCTATGTTGAACTTTGGCGCGCACACGGGAACGCATGTCGATGCGCCCGCACATTTCATCGAAGGCGCCGCGACGATTGAATCGTTGCCGCTCGAAGTGTTGATTGGCGAAGCCGAAGTGATCGAAGTGCCGGAGGACGTTCTCGTTATCGATGAAGCGTTTGTTGAGTCACATTGCAACCCGGGCACTCGGCGAATACTTTTCAAGACGCGCAACTCTCATTTCTGGTCCGAACCAGAGCCCCAGTTTCACACTGATTTTACTTACGTCGATCTGTCTGCAGCGACGAGACTGGTCCAATCGGGATTAACGCTGATCGGAATCGATTATCTGTCGATCGAGAAGTACGATTCGGAGAAGCCTGAAGTGCATCGTGAGTTGTTGTCGCATGGAGTAGTTATTTTGGAAGGGCTCGATCTTAGCGCGGTGCCGGCGGGCAAGTACGAACTTATCTGTTTGCCGTTACGTTTAAGAAGCGAGAAAGGCGACGGCGCCCCCGCGCGAGTGGTCCTGCGAACGTGAAGGTTGAAAACCCAAAGTATCGCGAGCGTGTTTACGCAATCGTGCGGCGCATTCCGTCCGGCCGCGTGATGACTTACGGCCAGATCGCCGAGCTGCTCGGCGAAGGTTACACGCCGCGGACGGTCGGTTTCGTGATGCATTCTTCGCCTGACGGCACACCGTGGCATCGTGTGATCAATGCACAAGGCGCTTGTTCGACCGGACCAATCGTGCTGCCTCACGACAAACAACAGCGCTTACTCGAACAGGAAGGAGTAGTTTTTAACGATAAAGGACGTTGCGATCTGCAACAGTTCCTGTTTATTCCGAAAGTCAGATCTCAGAAACCGGCAAACGCAACTTTATTCAAACGTAAGTCGTCGACCCGAGGAGAAAAGCGATGAGTTCAGACCCCATGCAACGCGTTCCCTACGCAGTGAGCCCGCCGCGTTATTCCGTCTCGCATCAAATGGTGACCACCGCCTTTGAGTTGCCGAATTATCGAGTCGTGCAGAACCTCGGTGTTGTTCGCGGGATCGTCGTGCGCTCGCGAAATGTCTTCGCCACGATCGGCGCATCGCTCCAGACGATCGTGGGCGGCAACATCACCGTCTGGTCGTCGCTGTGTGAACAGACTCGCGCGGATGCTTTCGACATTATGATTCAACACGCGACGGAGGTTGGTGCGAACGCGGTGATCGGCGCGCGTTACGACACGACCGAACTCTCGACGGGGGTTACGGAAGTTTTGGCGTATGGCACGGCTGTGATCGTCGAGCCCACGACGCCCGGAGAGAGTTATCGTTCATGAACCTCGATCACGTTCCGTTTGCGAAACTACTCGGGATCGAGGTTGATTCGGTCGAACCCGGACACGCTGTGTTGTCGATGCGCGTCCGGGACGATCTGAAGCAAAACCACGGCATCGCGCACGGCGGCGCCGTCGCGGCGCTCATTGATTCAGCCATGGCGATTGCAATTATGCCGATGCTTGCTGAGAATGAACGCACGACCACGGTCGATCTCACGATCCATTACATGCGACCTCTCACCGAAGGTACTGCGCGAGCATCGGCGC
This sequence comes from Pyrinomonadaceae bacterium, assembly GCA_036280855.1. GTDB lineage: Bacteria > Acidobacteriota > Blastocatellia > Pyrinomonadales > Pyrinomonadaceae > PSRF01. The sequence continues at coordinate 7,249 of DASUPZ010000078.1, forward strand.
GAGTGGTGCGCGCAGGAAGAAGAGTGATCACCGTCTCCGCGGAACTCTTCAATCACAAAGGCGATCTCGCCGCCACCGCACTCAGCACCTATCTGCGATTATCTCAAACTGAATAATCATGTTAATCCTGATAATCATGTAAATCCTGTGAAGCCTACTTTCAAAGATCATTTTGACAGGATTACAGGATTGACATGATTTACAAGATGAGTTTGCTATCATAGTCCGCGTGGATGATCTAAGAAAATTTGCGCGTTATTTTAGTAAATATAAAGGTCAACTAGTTCTCGGGATCGCCTGCATCTTCGCCAGCGTTGTTTCAGGGCTTTTTATTCCTCTATTCGTCGGCCAGGCAGTAGACGAAAACTGGACTGAAGTCACGTGGTCGAGGCTCACTGTCTCTGCGTTCAAGGTCCTCGCTGCAAGTGTGATCAGCGGAGTTTTTCTTTTCCTGCAACGTCGCATCCTGATCGGCATGTCGCGCAACATCGAGTTTGACATGCGACAGGTGTTTTATACGCATCTCGTCAATCAACCGCTTTCGTTTTTCCACGAGCATCGCATCGGCGACTTGATGGCGCGCGCCACGAACGACATGTCCGCGGTGCGCCAGCTCGCCGGGCCGATGATCATGTACACGCTGCAGACCGTGTTCGTAGTCATACTCGTGCTGCCGCTGATGTTCATGCTCAACTGGTGGCTGACGCTGCTGCTGTTTGTGACGATGCCGCTCGTGTCCCTGACGGTGAAGTTTTTCGGCCAGCAGATCCACACACGGTACGAAAAGATCCAGGACTTCTTCGCGCAGATCACGGCACGCGCACAGGAAAACTTTACGGGCGTGCGCGTCGTGCGTGCCTACGCGCAGGAAGAGGCGGAGATGAAGGCCTTCAGCGATCTCAATCGCGAGTATGCCGAACGCAATCTGGGGCTTGTGCGCGTGGAAGCGTTGATGCGACCGTTGATGACGTTTCTGATCGGGTTTGGTTATGTGTTGATCATCTGGGCGGGCGTGCCGCTCGCCGTGCGCGGCGAGATCACGGTAGGTGAGTTCACGATGTTCAATTTGTATCTGACGCGTTTGATCTGGCCTTTGATCGCGCTTGGATACGTCGTGAATCTTTATCAACGTGGAACGGCCAGCTTGAAACGGCTTAATGCGATACTCAGGGTCGAACCGTCGATTGCCGACGCGCCGGGTGTTACTGAGCAGCCGCCGATTAAAGGGCGGATCGAGTTTCGCGATCTGACGTTTAAGTATCATCCAACCGGTGAGCCCGTGCTTCAGGATGTGAATCTCACGATTCCGGAAGGACACACGGTCGCGTTTGTCGGCCGCACCGGCAGCGGTAAGTCGACCATTGCCAA
>DASUPZ010000079.1:0-3598 GCA_036280855.1 Pyrinomonadaceae bacterium
GCGTCCGGCATGCTCGATGATGATTGAAACTCTCAGACGTTTATCGCGAGGATCGTCTGAAGTGCAGGTCTCGCATTCACAGCCGATAGACGGAACTCCCGTGGAGGTTCCAGTACCTAGGAAGGTGAGTTTCATTTCGCCCGTCTGCCTGAGCTCACCTTCCCCCCGTGATGTCGCTGCCCGAGAACTTGCGGCCGTACTGTGGCGAGTTGACGAGCGAGACGTATTGCATTCGAAGATCCGAAAGCAGGCTCTCGAGCATTCGCTTCTCCTGCGCTGACAGGTTTCCCGCAGTCTTCTTCTCGAGCATTCCGAGCACGTCGATCCAGTGTTTGCCGAGTTCGACATCCACCTCGCGTTCGTGCGTGACCGGATGTTCCATCATGCCCAGCGCCGCGGCGGCATTCGAAGCGATCGACATCATAAAACTCACGAAACTCGCAGGATCGCGCGCCGCGGCAATCTCTTCTTCAGTGAACTCTTCTTCGGGCTCAGGCGCTGTTTCGGCCGTGGGTTCCGGGGTTGGCGCTGGTTCTTCCCGCGCCGGGGCAGGCGCCGCAGCCTGAGGCTGCTCCCTTGCTACCTGGGGCTCCGGCTTCTCTTCCGGAGGCAGATCTCGCGGGCTTCCGTCGGCATTGAACAGACGTCTGTCGGTAACTTTGAAATTAGGTTGTTCCTCGCTCATGTTGTTTATTAAACCACAAAGCCGCAGAGGCACGAAAACCTGCCAAAGCTTTCCGTTCAGAGTTCAGCCTTTAGGCTGCCGTTTAAGAAAAAGCAAGCTAAAGCTTGAACTCTGAACCGTAGAGCCCCTGCATTTGTGGTTGATAGGCGCGCAATTTAGACTAGCTGCATGCCTGCAACATTCAACGATTTGATCGACTTAATGGATCGACTGCGCGCGCCAAACGGCTGTCCGTGGGATCGCGAACAGACTTACGCAACGCTCGCCCCGATGCTCCTCGAAGAAGCGTATGAAGCATTCGAGGCCGTCGAAGAAGCGCGCGAAGGCCGGCCGGGGGAACTGCGTGACGAGCTCGGCGATCTTCTGTTCCAGATAGTGTTCTACGCGCAAGTCGCAAAAGAGCGCGGCGAGTTTACGATCGACGACGTTACAACCGCGATTCACGACAAGATGGTGCGCCGGCATCCACACGTGTTCGGCGATGTCACTGCGAACGACGCCGCGACTGTATTGTTGAACTGGGAAACGATGAAGGCCGAAGAACGGCGAGCGGCAGGCAAGACGGAAGATTCAAACACATCACTACTGACGGGCGTTTCGTCAAAAGCACCTGCACTGATGGAAGCGCATCAACTCTCGACGAAAGCGGCGCGCGTTGGTTTTGACTGGAAAACAGTCGACGATATCTTCGACAAGTTGCATGAAGAGATCGAAGAGTTGCGCGGTGCGATCAAGGACCACTCCGCTTCGAAAGACGAAGCGAATCACGCGCGCGTGCGCGAAGAACTCGGCGACTTGCTGTTTGCTGCAACGAACATCGCACGGCACATGCAGGTCGAACCTGAAGCGGCGTTGAAGTTGACGAACCGCAAATTTCGACGGCGCTTCGAATACATCGAGAACGCGCTACACGAACGCGGCCAGGCGTTTGACGCGACGTCGATTGATGAGCTGGAAGAGTTGTGGCAGGAAGCGAAAAAAGAATAGCCACAGATAACACGGATTGGATCCGGATTTTTATCCGTGTCATCCGTGGCTAATGTATTCGCTTAATCGTTTATCTGCACCGACCGCAGAATCGCGTCAAACGCAGTTTCAAAACCGCGCTCGTTCTGCGGGTTGACGGCAATCATGTAAAACAATTGCCCGTTGCTTAACTGCGTCGTAATCAGCCTCACCGTCTCACGGCGTCCCGTCGCTTCATTAACGTTGCTCAGCGTCGTGAACAATCCGTTACGACCCGATAGCGTCGTTCGCTGCGACCCGCCGCTACGCAGTTGGTTATTCCCCTGCGCGAGACTATTGATCAGCTCCTGAGTAGCACGCTGCAAGTTACGTTGACTCGTCTGGGCAACGCCAAAACTCGCGCCGTGCGTGAACACCGGTTGATTGTTAACGACGCCATAGCCGCCTTCCGGCACAAACCAAACCGAGCTTCCACCATCACCCACCTGGCGCCAGTTGTCCGGCACGCTCACACGTACTCCACCATTGAAAATGGAGACGTTTTGATAACGTGACGACGGAGACTCAACGCGTCCGGTCGGCCTATTGGTAGGATAGTTTCCGGTATTCTCACCCTGCGGATAACGCTGTCCGCTGCGCTGTATCTCGGCCATGGTTGGCGCTGCTGGAAAACCGCGCAGTCGTTCCTGAACACGAGCGAAATCTCGCGTGTCGCGCGTACCTGCATTCACGCGCAACATTTGAGCTTCCCGTTCGATGCGCGCGTAGCGATCGTTGGGACTCGGGTGGCTACTCAAGAACCCGCCACTGCTGCCGCCGCCCTGTTGTTGGATAGTGCGAAACATGTTCGCCAGGTCGCGCGGATCGTAACCAGCACTGGCCATGATCTGAGCACCGAGAACGTCTGCTTCAGTTTCATATTCGCGACTGAACTTCAGAAAGTAGACTGCAAATGGGGCCTGGGCGAGTTGGCCCACGCCTGGACCACCGAGGATCGTGCCCGCAATTCCGGCAATGCCTGCGAGCAAACCGTACTTCTGGCCCTTAGTGGCTTGCGCGGTACCATGTCGTAAAGCAACGTGGCTAATCTCATGGGCCATCACCCCGGCCATTTCGCCTTCGTTCCTGGCCGCTTCGATCATTCCGCGGTTAACGTACATTGGACCACCCGGAAGCGCGAACGCGTTTATGTCTCTCGCATTGACCACCTTGAAGAAGTAATCAAATTCGGAATGTCGAAACTGAGAGGGAATGGCGCTAACCAGCCGCTCCCCTACGCGCTCGACGTATGCTTGTATTTCCTGATCGCGAAGCAAGGGCATCTGCTGTTCAACTTCCTGCGAAGCCTGCCGCCCGAGCTGCACATCCTGCTGAATACTGTATTTGTTGCTGTGATACTTGATCTGCGTCTGCGCCAACGCCGATAACGGCATGACACTCATCGCAATGAGCGCTATCCACGCAGCCAAAGTTTGTCGTTTAAATTTAGATTTTTTAATCATCACTTCCCTCCGCTCTATTCCATATCGGGGGTTATGCACCAAAACGAAACGCACTCACACCCGTAAAAGATCGGTTTTGTTTCGAGATTTCGCCAAAGTGGCCGACTAACCGATCTCTCGGATTGATTATGCAACGAAAATGCCAGTTGCCGGGAAACTATCGCTGATCGCGGGGTTCGATGTGCCTGTTAAACCATTTTCCGGGTTCTTCCAGTGGAGCAATTCGATGGGGTTCGCCCTTCCAGACCCGAGCCATCGAGATAACCAGAAAAACAAACGCCGCCAGCTTAAAGAACGTACCGCCGAGCGTGCTGTCGGTGATTGCGCCGATCACACCGAAGATTGTGTGAACGATCATAATCGCGACGTGGAGAGCAAGGGCCTGCGACGCATGAAAGCGGACCTGCACTTCCTTGCGCGGGACAAGAAACAATTCGATGAGTGA
>DASUPZ010000080.1:0-4219 GCA_036280855.1 Pyrinomonadaceae bacterium
TTTTCGATCACACGCACACGTCCGGGACGTTCGGTAAAGATCATGCGACCGTCAGGCGCCCAAACGATGGACCAGGGCACTTCGAGTCCACCTGCGACCTTTTCGATTTTGAAACGTGGATCGGATTGCGGCGACGGGGCAACTTCACGTCCAGCCGGCGACGCTGCAACTTGAGCTTCCCCACGTCCAGCCGGCGGCTGGCTGCAAGCAACACCAAGCGCTATCGCGAGCGCGAGTAGAAAAGTTTTCATTGTTGTGCTTTGTACTTGTGCTAGTGCTGAATGTACTCGTGAAGCAGCTTGAGCTCGTCGCCTTGCTCGCCTACTTCAACTCGCAGCAGGTCGCGCATCGAGAGCATTCCAACCCAGCGTTCACCATCGACAACGGGTAAGTGTCGAGTGCCAATCAGCTCCATTCGTTCGAGGGCCTGGTGGGGTGTTTCATCACATCGAATCACTGCCCGCAACTCACTCGTCACTTCTCCGACTTTGACGGTGTGCGGATCGCGTTCTGCGACAATGATGCGATTCAGGACGTCGCGCTCGGAGAAGACGCCGATCAATCTTCCGTCGTCATCCATTACGCAGACGGCGCCGATATTTCTCGCGGCCATAAACTCTGCTGCTTCCTGCACAGTAGCAGTGGCCTTTGTCGAGTAAGGCTCACGGTTGCGAATCACGTCGCGGATAAGCATCGATCTTGCCTCCTGAATTTGGCTGTGGGGTGCAGGTATTATAGAGAATGAATCCGCTGCTGTCTCTATTAAAACAACGAGGGCTGGGCCGATGGCCTGCGGAAGGTCGTGCCCGACGGCGTCTGGTGCGTGCGTTTCTTGTTGAACCCGAGTCGCTGGCAGTGGATTTTGAAGAGACGTTCGGTGGCTTCCCAGTATTGGCCTTTGCCGCGCATTCGCTCGCCAAAAACGCTCGAATTCAGTTTGCCATCGCGTGCTTCACGAATCCTGTTCATCACGCGATCGGCTTTGGTCGGCAGCTTCTCGCGCAGGCGTTCTTCAAAATATGGGGCCACGTTGCCGGGCAGACGCAGCATGTTGATGAACGCTTGTTCCGCGCCTGCTTCTTTTGCTCGTTTGAGCAGTACGGGAATGTCGGTCGATAGTCCGGGAATGACCGGCGCTATACCGATCCCGACTGCAATTCCTGCTTTGGCGAGTGCTTCCATCGCATGAAACCTCGCTTCCGGAAGCGGCGCAAACGGTTCGACTGCGCGCGCCACATCCACGTCGGTAAAAGGAATCGTGAAGAACACACCCAGCGTCGCATTGCGCGAGAGTTCCTGAAGGACGTCGATGTCTCTTCGGATCAGCGCCGACTTCGTAATCACTCCCACCGGCTGCTGAAACTCGGCACACACCTGCAGACAACGGCGCGTGAGTTTGTAATTCGCTTCGAGCGGAATGTACGGATCGGAAGTAAACGAGAAAACGATCTCCGCGCCTTTCCACGAAGGCTTCATCAACTCTTTTCGCAGAAGCTCAGGCGCATTCACCTTCGCGATGATCTTGCGATCGAAATCGGTGCCCGCGCCGTAGCCGAGATATTCGTGCGTGGGCCGGCTGAAGCAATACGTGCAGCCGTGGACGCACCCGCGATAGCAGTTGACGGTGTAATCGAAACCAACGTCGGGACTATTGTTGTGAGTGATGATGTGACGTGTTTCAGTTTCTTCAAACACTTCGAGCGCGGCTTCCGGGGGTTCACCGATCCACTCGACTGAATGTGTTAACCATGGATTGGGCGGATTTTCTACGTACTGCATAAAACTAATTCCAGCTCTTCTTCAGAACGAGCTAAAGCTTGAACTCTGAACTGAATTTTAAGTCTCCGCTTCACTCGTTGCCATCGACTCGATTGCGCCATAAAGAAGATACACGCGCTGATCGGATGCGATGTTCGTTTCCTGCAAACAAACATAGTCGTTCGTGATCTCGGCGATGCGTCCGGTATAGATGCCACCGGAGATCGTCTTCACATCGACCATTTCACCCTTGAAGCGGCGGAAGAGATTTTCAATATGTTGTCCTGCCATAGTCGTTTGTCCACGTCACGAAAAAGTAGCGATACTTGTCGGGATCTTCGAGTGTCACAAACCGGCCACCCCAGCCTTCATCAACCGGCGGCAGCACGTCAGCGCCCCTTTCGATCAGCTTGTCATAAAAAAGATCGACATCTTCGACACCGATGAAGAAGTGAACTCCGCGTCCTCTTCTCAACATCGTTTCCAGGTGCTGCGCGAGCGTGATCTTCAACTCGCCACTGCGCAACTTCGCCATTGGAGGTTCCGAGTCGTTATTGATCGACTCGAGTTCCATCCCCAGCACTCCATGATAGAACGCTACGGACTCTTCAAGACTGTTGACCTCGAGAAACAGCAGGTCTAAACCGGTAATCATCAGTAAGTCATCACCAGGTAGAGCCCGTAACCACAGGTGACGGCAGCCACCCAGAAAGCGATTTCCAGTATCCGGTTGTGACCTTTGAAAGGAGCCGGTAACGACGCATCAAACGCGAACATCGCGCCGCGCGCCAGCAACACTCCAAAGCCAAGAATCATCAACGCAAGAATCGCGAGCGGCCACAAAAACCAGAACCATTGAAAACGAACCAGCAACAACAAAAACATGCCGCCGATCAGGCAAAGCAACGCGCTCAGCCCCTGACCAAAAGCTCCGACGTCGCGTGCAGTCGGAGTCGTCACAGGAGCAAAGCCGTTGGGCGTCACCGGGCGCTTGCTCCGGCGTCCTTCGTCGTACGAAGTGCGCAGATTTTCGTCCTTGAGAACGCCGTAAGCCTCGTTCAGCGACTTCATCTGCTCCTCGTTACCGCCCCGGTCAGGATGATGCTTTGACGCCTCGCGTTTGTACTGCCGCTCGATCTCGCCCTGAGACGCATCCTTGTCGACGCCCAAAACGCCGTAGTAGTCTTTGTTTGCATCAAACTGTCTCATCGGAATTTCGTGATTCTACACCAGAGGTATCTGTTTTGCTGAAAGTCGAGAATCTCTCGAAGGAATATTCAACACCCGCGGGACCGCTCGCAATTGTTTCGAACGTTTCGCTCGAATTGCCGCCGGGTTCGGCGGTCTCGATCATGGGGCCGTCCGGCAGCGGCAAGAGCACTTTGCTCTACATGATTGGCGCACTCGAACCACCGTCGAGCGGCACTGTCACGCTCAACGGGCAAAATCCTTTTGCGCTCAGCGTCAAACAACTCGCGGCGTTTCGCAACCAACAGATCGGCTTCGTTTTTCAGGACCATTGCCTCCTGCCGCAATGTTCTGTCATGGAAAATGTATTGACGCCGACAATGGTTTCGACGAGGAATGGTGATTCGTCTCAACGCGCCACTGAGCTGCTCAAACAGGTCGGGCTTGCCGAACGTTTTGATCATCGTCCCGCGCAACTTTCCGGCGGTGAAAAACAACGTGTCGCCCTGGCACGCGCGCTCATCATGAAGCCGCGACTGCTGTTGTGCGATGAGCCGACGGGAAACCTCGATCAGAAGTCGGCAGAAGTGGTTGCGGACATGCTGCTCGAAATACACGCCCGGGCAGAGACGATCCTGATCGTCGTAACCCACAGCAGTGAACTCGCCTCACGTTTTCCCCAACGGTTTGAACTAAGAAACCAGCATCTCGAACAACTCTGATGCAAACCACCGGCTTGATAAAACGTAGTCTTGCGTACTACTGGCAAACGAACATCGTCGTAGTGCTGGGAGTCACTATCGCTGTTTCCGTGCTTGCAGGCGCGTTGCTGATCGGGGAATCCGTGCGCGGCAGTCTTCGCGATCTTTCGTCGCGGCGGTTAGGCAACACCGACGACGTGATCTCAGCGCCGAACTTTTTCCGGGAACAGCTCGCGGCCGATCTCGAACAACGTGGCCAGTTTGTGGCAAACGGCATCGGCGTCACAACGCCGATGATCGCACTCGAAGGTGTGGTGATTCACGACCAGAGCAAACGACGCGCAGGCCAGGTCAAAGTCTACGGCGTTGATGAAAGATTCTGGAAGTTTCACGGTGTAACAGGAGTTGAGGGGCCGCAGAACCGAGGCGTGCTGTTAAGTCAGAGTCTCGCAAACGAGTTGGGGGCCAATGCCGTGGATTCGGTGTTGTTGCGACTCGAAAAGCCTTCGGACATTCCGGTTGAGTCGTTGCACGGACGCAAAGAGGATCCGGGAAAGTCGATCCGGCTCAAT
>DASUPZ010000081.1:0-5515 GCA_036280855.1 Pyrinomonadaceae bacterium
CCGGTTTGAGGCAGCGTGATCGTGTCAGGACCAGTCGGTATGCGCGCGTTTGTGTCGAAGTCATTGATGTCGTCGTTCTGCGAGAGAACATAGCCGTCGGGCGCGATCAGAAAGAGGTATGGATCCACACCGCTTGTACTGGCCATCGAGATCGACACACGCTGACCTGCCGTTCCATTAAACGTATAACGATCGGCAAAATACTCGACGCCTCTCGAAGGCGATCGGCAATCACCGGCGCTCAAGCTTCCTGGTGTCGTCGCGCCGAACGTCAGCGCCGTGCTCGTGCAGTCTTCGGACGCGGGCGGAGTGGAAGCCAGGTCGGTCAAGCAGCTCGAGTGCGCGAAGGCGTGTCCGGTGATCTGCGAACGCGAGAAAGGGCAGAAGCTGGAACCGCTGCCAACGCTTGCTTCCATGATCGTGGCCTCACAGGGACGATCGATGTCACCGGGAACCGAGTCACTTTCCTGGTTCGTGTGCGATCCGGCGAAGTTGTGTCCGATCTCATGGGCCGTCAGGACGACCGTCTGAGCAGTTATTGAAGTATTGATCGTGGGAAATCGCTGTGACAGGCCGTACGCGAACTGCGGTGTCCGGCAGACAACGCCAAACGAAGCGATACCTATAGTTGAGCCGTCAATCTCTTTTCCAGTGAAGAAGTGTGCGAGGCTGCGAGTAGGCGCATTTGGCCCACCTGAAGCAAAGTTTGCATTCCAATGATTTCTAAACTGGGTCAGTAGATCTCCGGCATTCGTGGTGGTGTAAGGATCGGTGTTCTGATCGGCCCACGTGTTTTGCTGGACGATTTGAAAAGTGACTCCAATTTCAACCTGATAGATTCCGTCCACCAGATTCAAAATGTTCTGGATCTGTGTGTTCGCTTGCGACGCGCCGCCAAACACGTTGACGTATTCGCCGTCAGCATCGGTCGCGATGCGAGCGAGTTTCAATGTGGTCAGAGGCTGGTTAGGCTCACTCACCGCAAAATCAACTACTTTCTGTACCTTTTCCTCGGTCGATTCCTGCTGGGCAGCAACTTCGTCCGCGAGCTCCAGACCACATGAACCTTCATGCTTTTCGAGATCGGCGCCGTCGTAGATAACAAAATCATCAGGCCGAGCATCCTTTGAAAAAGCGCGGGCCGGCTGGAGAAATAAACGTCGCTCCCTGGAGATGATCGCGCCTTCGAGTCCTTTACCGGTGAGCGACATTCGGACCTGCGCGCCGGGTAAACCTTTGACCTCGCCTTTGTAAGTGGTGACTTCAGTTCGCGGCAGTGGATGACGAACACCTTGCGAGTCGATCACCTGGGCCGTGTAGTCGGCAGAGCGGATGTCGTGCGGCGTCATCTGTATATCGAAGTCTCGCGCCGACGACTTGAGCACGAGCCGGCCGCGATTTTTAATCTGCGCCACGGCCGCAGCCGGGTCCATTCTGATCAGATCGTATTTGCGCAAGTGCTTCGACAATTCGCCGTCGCGCGTCTGGTCCTGAACAAGGGGTGCGGTCATGGGAGGCTTGGGCGCCTGGGCGATCTGACTTGGGACCGCAGGCGATGGCGCTGCGGAGCTCCTCATTCCCGACGAAGGAAACGCGATAAGTGAGAAGATAATAGCGGCGATTAGACTACAACCTATGAGCTTTCGATTGTTTTTCATGTGATTTCCTTAACAGCGGACAGCGGGCCGGACTAAGAGGCATACTTATCGGGAGCGGGTTGCCCAGCCGGGGCATTATAGTCTTTCGACGTTATCCGTGGCCAATACTCATCGGGATCTTTGCCCGAATTGCTCCGTCCCGAAACTGCCTATCCCATTCAAACGAAAGCTGAAAATGAGGCGGTTCTCTTTTCTCAAGCCCACGTTGAAGCTCGAAAACTGAGTCGCCACCGCACAGCAATCCCAGCTATGTCCGAGCGTAACGGTCGAGCTGATCAGCGAGCTGTCGCCCCTGCCGGGCCGTTTCTGGAAGTCGAAAAAGAACGACGCGCCGCCAAATAATCCCTGCGCCCGGTCACCCAGAAACACTGACGGGCTCCACTGCGAACCACGCACAGTCCCTGCTTCAAAACCTTCAGCATTGCGAAACGCCGCAAGACTTCCCTGCAACTCGATGGCGCGCGTGTAGTAGAAACTCTGAAAGATCTGGACCAGCGATCGAGAGAGTCCAAACGTGGTCGACACCGAACGCATGCCGCCGCCCTGCGTGTCGAGATCCGTTCGGAAATCCACGAAAAGATCGCGTCTGGGCCGGTAGCGTGCGTCGACATTCACGGGTGAAAAACGCCGCGGAACACCGCCGTAAACAAAGCCCGAGAGTGTGTTGATGGGATAGAACTGATTTCGACGGCCGGGGAGGAGTGCGCCGCCGAAGAATGGATCGAAGAAGTATTTACCGCGCAACGTGATCGTGAGGGCTTCATAGGGTTGAGTCGATAGTTGCGGGCGATTTTCGCCGTTCTCCAGGTCTCTAACAGGAACGTCGCTGACGTTTTCAGTCGAGCGGCGGGTGAAGAAACGGTTAGCGATACCGAATTCGAACTCGTTTGTATCGGCGACTGTATCGGTAAGGTCGAAGCGAATGATGCGATCGAAATTGTGAACGCCGGTGACTTTGCGATAGACGATGTAAGGCTCGATCACGTGACGAAAGAAGAATGCGCCGCCGCGCTGAAAGTCTTTTGCGAATGCAGGCGGCCGCACGTCGAGCTCAAACTCGCCATACGCGCGGGTGACGTTGCGGCTCAGCACGTCGCGTGTGGTGGGGTCGAGAGAGTTTGAATAGTAAGTGACTCTTCCGGTGCCCGAACCGGTGATGGACCAGCCGGCGAAGTGAAGCGGCAGCTCGAATCGCGGATGCAGATCGAGTCGCTGCACGATCGACGGCGAGATGATCGGGCCCCCGCCGACGTCGGCAATAAACTGCAACGCATCTTCGACAGTCTCTTTGCGGCTGACGCCGTCTGCTGCGCCGCTGAACGAAAAGTAAATCGGAAGTTTTTTGAAGAAACTGAGAATGCCCGGACGCTTGTCGATGCTGATGCTCGGCAATTGTCGAATACGAATGCGCGCGTTCTCGAGTGAAGTCACCTGCGTGCGCGCGAGGAAGTTGAAGCTGTACTCGTTGTGGTCCCTGTTTATAAAAACCTGCGACGTCTCTTCCGGCGAGATCGCTTGTTGAATGTTGTCGGAGAACACCTGCCGGAACGCGAGGTTTGACGTGATGTTTACGTCGGCAACGGCGATGAAACCGTTTTTGAAATAGTGCACGCCCTCGACGTAAAGACTCGAACCACCCTGATCCTGATTAACGTCGCTGGCTTCGGGTCCAAAGATTCGATCTTTGACTGCGTAGAAGCCGACGTTGAGATACGACCTCGAGTTGGCGCGCGTACGCAGATCACCGCCGAACCCAAGACCGCGTTGCGTGTAGATGTCGCTACGAAACGTGAAGTCGGCTGAACGACCGAGCGTTTGATAGTACGCGGTCGACAAACGCGCGCCTTTCGCGCCCGAGCCGCCAAACGTCGGCGTTAAAAATCCCGAGGCCCGGTCGCGTGTTTTGATCGACACCGAGGCGTACGGCAGGAAAAACACCGGAATGTTTTTCAGCCGGAGCTTTGGCGAGTAGACGTAAACGCGATCACCTGTCTTGATGCGCGTCTTGCTTGCGTGAAAACTCCACTTCGGAACGTCTTCATCGCAGGCTGTGACCTGCACATTCGTCGCTTCAATCGTGTCGAGGCTGATCTTTTCAACGCGATCGGCAGTGAAATAGATCCGGGTTCCATCCTGCGTTTGGTTTGTGAAACCGGTTGAATTCTCGAAGTAACCGGTTTTGGTGCGGTAGTTCCACTCCGCACGCGTGCCTGTGATTCGTTGCTGGTCGGCCTGATCGAACACGACGCTGCCTTCGGCAACCACCTTGTTCTCAGCTTCGTAGACCAGGGCCTTGTCAGCCTGGAGCCGATACGTGCCGATACGAATGTCGACGTTGCCTTCGTAGGTGACGATTCGCGCGTCATCGGGACCGACCGCGTCCTGCTTGATCGAAGTGACAGTGATTCGATCGGTGGGGACGGCTTCCACGCTATTCGGTGCCGGTGGACGACGCTGCACGGGCTGATCGGTTTGCAGTGGATTGACGTTGGGCGTGTCGGTCATCGGGTTCGCGACTTTCCGATCGACCGGATTGGTTTGCTGCGCGAATACAAACTGGCAGGCAAGGATAAGAATCAGGGTGGCCAGCAGGGTGCGCATCATAGGGCGCGTGGATGCTAGCACGAACTGAGACATGATTTGCAAGATTAAGATGATTTACATGTAAATCAGGCGAATCCTTTGAATCTTGTACTAATATGCCTGCCGTGCCTAATTTGATGATCGTGGCGGGGGAACCGTCAGGTGACGCGCATGCCGCCGCCCTGGTTCGAGCACTCCGCGAACGCGCTGACGTGAATTGCTTCGGGGCGACCGGGCCGCTGATGCGCGACGCGGGCGTTGAAACGATCGTCAACACCGACGAGCTCGCGATCATGGGAATCGTCGAAGTCGGGCGCGTCTTCACAAAGTTTCTGCGCGCCTTCCGCCAGCTCAAAGCCGCGGCCATCGAAAGATCTCCGGATGCAGTAATTCTCGTTGACTGGCCCGAGTTTAATCTCCGGCTCGCATCGTCGCTGCACCGTCGCGGGTTGAAAGTGATCTACTATATCAGCCCGCAGCTCTGGGCGTGGCGACCGGGTCGCATCAACAAGATCAAGGAAGACGTCGATCTGCTACTCACGATTCTTCCTTTCGAAGTTGACTGGTACAGGGAACGTGGTGTGAATCACGTGGAGTTTGTGGGCCATCCGCTTTCCGGTGAAGTAAAACCACGTTATGGGCGCGAGGAGTTTTGCAGGCGCAACGATCTCGATCCATCGCGGCCGATTGTTTCGTTCCTGCCGGGCAGCCGGCGAAAGGAGTTGGAACGCATTCTCCCGCCCATGCTCGATGCGATCGAGGAGCTTGAAACAGCGCGTCCGGAGATTCAGCCGATTGTCGTCGTCGCGCCTATCAAAGTGATCGAAGAGGGCCTCGAGATCATGTTGCTGCACGACTTTGGTTTGATCAAAGTGATCGAGAGGCAGACTCGAGAAGCACTGGCGGCGTCTGATGCAGCGGCGATCGCGAGTGGCACTGCCACGCTCGAAGCGACGCTGCTCGAAACCCCGATGGTCGTTGTTTACAAAGAGTCGAAGACAAACTGGAACACGTTAGGCCGGCTAATCAAGGTCGAACATTTCGGACTGGTTAACCTCGTCGCGCGCGAAGAGATCGCAAAGGAGCTGATGCAGGACCAGTTCACGGGCAAAAACCTGGCGCGGGAGTTATTAAAACTCCTCGACCCCGAAACAAACCGCGCCGCGCGTGAAAAGTTAAGACAAGTCTCCCACGCGCTGGGAGAACCCGGCGCCTCCGAACGCGCCGCACAACTAATCCTGTCTTTTATACAGGATTTACATGATTAATAAGAT
>DASUPZ010000082.1:0-8428 GCA_036280855.1 Pyrinomonadaceae bacterium
ACATTGACTGCGTGGATGGACGGCGACGCGATTGTGCTGACTGATGAAAAAGGCGGGCAGTCGAGGGTTACGATCGCAAACGTGTATCAATCAAATGGAGTGATCCACGTCATCGACAACGTCCTTTTACCAAAGTAAACCCTAAACACGGATAACGCGGATAACACGGATCAGATCCGTGTTATCCGCGTTCATCTGTGGCCTATCTCTGCTGTTGCTCGGTAGCGGTGTTTCTTCTCGAACCGTTCAGTTGTTTCATCAACTCTTCAACTGCGGCTTCGAGCTGTCGATCGCGTCCGGCAAGTGTGTCTTCCGGTTTATTCTCGACCAGCATGTCAGGTTGCACACCGTTGTTTTCCATGTTGGTCCGTTTCGCATCCGCGAGAAACACACCGACACCGGGCGTTCGGACAGTCGATCCATCGATCAAGCTATAGCTGCCTGTTCCGATCACGGCGCCCATCGTCGGCGTGCCAACCACTTTGCCGAGACCAAGTGCACGAAAACCTGCCGGGAACATTTCAGCGTTTGAAGCCGAGCGCCAGTTTTGCAGAACGATCTTCGGTCCGAAGAATCCTGCAAACGGACGGCCCGTCGCTTCGGTGCCGCGTGGCTGCCAGATTTGATACTGCCGTTGGACCAGGATCGCCAGCAACTCCTGTTCGATGTTGCCGCCGCCGTTCCAACGCTGATCGATGACCATCGCTTCCTTGTTGCGATACTCGCGAAGCTCTTTCTCAAACCTTCGCAGCGATGGTTGATTCATCGCCTGGATGTGGAGATACCCGATGCGGCCTCCGGAGAGTTCGTCGACTTTCTTCCGGCGCTCTTTCACCCAACGCTCGTAACGCAACTGGCTGTAAGCGCCACCAGAGATCGCTTCGATGCGCGAGGTCCACGATCCTTCTTCACCGGGCTTCGAATTAAACTTCACGGTCACCTTGCGATTGAGTCGCGAGTTTAGAAGCGCCCAGTATTCGTCGCCGGCTTTGACGGGTTTGCCGTCGATCGCGAGCAGGTAGTCGCCAACCTTCACGCGCACCCAATCTTTATCTGCCGGACCATCTTCGTAGACGTGAGTCACACGATAGAGACCTGCTGTCTTGTCAGGCTCGAACTCGACTCCGAGATGTGAAGTGGAAACACCACCGGCGCCTGGTCCACGCGGCGGAGGCGCCGCGCCGGTGTGCGAAGCATTCAACTCACCGATCATTTCGTTGAGAATGTTGAGCAACTCCTGGCGATCGCCAACGTAGTCGACGAGCGGACGATACTTCGCGCGCATGGCGTCCCAATCCATGCCGTGCATCTTTGGATCGTAGAAACGATACTTCATCGTTCGCCAGCCATCGTCGAACATCTCGGCCCACTCGGCGGGACGATCGATCCGCACGCGAACGTTGAAATTGATTCTTCGTCTGCCGCCGCCCTGGCCTGCTGCTCCGGCGGCCGGCGCTGCGGCGCTTGCATTCGCACCCGAACCTGCTGCTGATAACGGCACTGAGTAAATTCCATCGCGCTCACGGAAAAAGACGGTGCGGCCGTCGCGAGAGATGTGAAGGTCGGAGAACCCGCCGCCAAAACCGCCGCCGCCACCGCCTTGTCCAGCCGCGTCATTCGGTGGCTGTCCGGCAGTGATTCGCGACAATCGTCGACCATCATCCTGAATTGAATAGAGCACCGGAATGTTCGCCTGGCCGGCCGGTTCCGTAGTAACGAAAACGAGCGTGCGGCTATTAGGCGTGATCGTGTAGTTGAGAATCGGAAACGGCATGCGCGTGACCTGGCGAACTCGCCGTCTCATGCCCTCCCAATCCACCTTGATCTCTCGTGGCGGACGGTTGGGTGGCGGACCACGTCGTGCCGCTGGTGTGCCCTCTTCCTCCTCGCCTTCTGCGGGTGGCCGCGGTGCATCTGTTTGTTCGCGCTCTTCAGCGTCGTCGGGATCGCGCTCCTGACGTTCCAGCCACACCGAGTAGATCTGAGTCGAGTTGGGTTGATTTCCCGCGGCGCTGGGCTCCATCCGTTGGAAGAACAGCTTGCGGCCGTCGGGCGCAAAATGCGGATTGCCGTCGCTGTATGCGTCGAACGTGACCTTGTGTGCCTCTTTCTCCTGGCCTGACGACGCGATCATGTAGATGTCAGTATTGCGCGAGATGTCGGCCTTCGAGTATGCGATCCACTTTCCATCGGGCGACCAGACAGGATTGCCGAAGCCGCCGTATTTCGAATTGTCGAGAGTGATCACCTGCTTGTTTGCAACCGTGACTTTGCGCAGGTTGTTGTCGGAAGCAGCGAACGCGATCTCTTTGGAATCCGGCGACCAGTTGTAACCGAATTTCAGCGCGTCGATGTCAGTGATCTTCTGCGCCGGCGCCGAACCATCGATGGGCACGACGTAGAGTTCCTCGCGACCGCTTTGATCGGAGATATACGACAGCCACTTGCCGTCGGGTGAATAAGAGACGTTGCGATCGCGCGCAGCGCCATCGGTTAACTGTTTCAGATCGCCTTCTTCCACAGGCGCCGTAAAGACCTCGCCGTGAATCGAAAACGCGATGCGACGTGACGACGGCGCGAGATCGTAATCGTCAGCCTGCGAGTTGAACGACTCCACCTCAGTCAGGTTTTCCTGCGTTTCCGCATCGATGTCTAACTTGATCTGAGTTGCGCGTTTTGAGTTGACGTCGAGTTTCCAGATGCCGAAGTCGTGTTCGAACATGATCACTCGCCCATCGGCGCTGATCGCGGGCCAGCGCACGTCGCCCGTCTTGAACGTCGTAACTTTATCGGCGTTGCCGCCGTTTTCCGAAACGCGCCAGATGTTTGTCAGGCCGTTGCCGTCGCGATCGCTGACGAAGTAGATGAATCCGTCGCGACCCCACATGGGCCATGAATCGGCGCCGTCAAAATCGGTGACCTGGGTAAACTTCTTCGCGGCGACGTCCATGATCATGATGTCGCTCTGAAATGAGCCGCGATAATACTTGCGCCAGTAAACCTGCGACTTCTGGTTGTAAGCGAGTCGCTGACCGTCGGGCGAATACGAAGCCTGGACGCCCATGTCAGTGCCGGCCTTCCACGGCATGCCGCCTTCGGTGCTGACGAGGTAAAGCTGCGGCATGAAGTCTTCACCGCGATTACTGCTGAACATGACGGAGCGCGAGTCGGCGGACCATCCGAGCACGGTGTCGTCAGCCGAGTGGTTGGTAAGTTGTTTAGCGTTGCCGCCGCCTGTGGGAATCAGGTAGACGTCGAGGTTCCCATTGCGCTCGCTCGAGAAAGCGATCCACTTTCCATCGGGCGAGAAGCGACCGTAAACGTCGCGGGCGCGGTTGACGGTCAGGCGTTGAACGTTCTGGCCGTTTTCATCGGCGGTCCAGATGTCGCCGAGATAGCTGAAGACGATGCGTCCGTTGTGGTAATGCGGATATCGCACCAGCCGCGCCTCGCGGCCAAGTGCTGACATCGCAGTGAAAAGAAACAGAAGTGCGGCAAAGAGAGTGGTTGTTTTTTTCATAGCTCCTGACCTGCGTTAATGGGAATGGAAACGACGTGATGCGGTGGGCGGATTATAGCACCGACAGTTCGAAATTCGTATTTTGTTATGGCATGATTGTGCCTGTGAGTTTGAGATGTCGAAAAATGGGCGCGGCCGATGTGAGCGATGCGTTTGAGATGCTGACCGAGTTTCTCAGCGCGGACGAACACTACCTCGCGAGCAGCCAGGCGTACGGCGACCTCGGTCTGCAAGGTCTGAACAACGCGCTCGATCTGTTTCTCGAACGACCGGAGCTTGGGTTTGTGTGGATGGCGTTTGACGAACGTGGCGCCGCGGGAATTTGCGTGGTCTGTTATGCGATCTCGACGTCGATGGGCGCGGTCGTGGCAAAGCTCGACGATGTTTCAGTGAAGACCGATCGCCGCGGAAAAGGAATCGGGACCGAGCTGATCGAGCAGCTGAAAGAGCAACTGCGCAAAGAGGCCGTCACCCGCATCGACGTCGCGGTGCACATGGAAAACCCGCAAGCGCGCAGCTTTTACGAACGCACAGGCTTCGTCCGACTCAACGAAGAGCGCCTCTCCTGCCTGATCTAATCCGCGTTAATCCGCGGATTTCATCCGTGTCATCCGCGGCCCAGGTTCGCGATCTCCTCGAAATACTTCGCAAACGCAATCATCCCACCCGACGCCTGCTGCCAATCGAAATTCTCATTCGGCGCGTGGTACCCGTGCTCCGGCAGCGATAACCCAAGGAAAAGCACCGGACACTTCAAAACCTTCTCAATACTCGTCATCGCACCAATCGTCCCACCGTCACGAACAAAAACCGCGTCACGCTTAAACGCAAACTTGACCGCACGTTTCAAAGCCTGCGGCAGCTCGCCCTTCAGCACGGTTCGAAACGCAGGCGCCTGCGACTCAAAGTGAATCTCGACGTCAGGATTTCTTTCCTTCACCGCCGCCGTGATCAGTCGCTTGATCTTCTGCGGATCCTGAACCGGCACCAGCCGGCACGACGCCTTCAGTTCCGCACGCGGCGGCACAATCGACTTCAAACCCGGCCCCTGGTAACCGCCGACAATCCCGTGGACCTCAAGCGTCGGCATACCCCAGATTCGCTTCATCACCTCGAGCGGATCCTCCGTTCGCATCTTCTTGAGATGGTGCGCTTTCTTGAACGCCTTCGTGTTGAATCCGCAATTTGTCCAGTCTTGCAGCTCCTGTTTCGTGGGGGGAATCACGTCGTCGTAAAAACCTTTGATTTTGATCTTCCCGGTTCTGACGTCGTAGATGTCGCAGATGACCTGCATCAACTCGGCAATCGGATTTCGTGACGCGCCGCCGGTCTCGCCCGAATGCGTGTCGACCGTCCCGGTTTCCAGACGCAGAATGAATCCGAGGAGGCCTCGGAGTCCCGCAGAGCTCGCCGGGCGATTTCGTGAAACCCAAACGGTGTCGGAAACGACCACTGAATCAGTTCGCAGCGCCGGCGCGGCCTTCGTGATGATTTTCTCGAAGTTTGGCGAGCCAATCTCCTCTTCAAACTCCCACAGGAACCTGATATTGACCGGAACGTCAGCCTCAATCGCCGCGCGCGCGCCGAATAACGCGCTGAGCGCGGGGCCCTTGTCGTCAGTCGTGCCTCGGCCGTAGTAAGTGTCGCCCTTTTTAGTGAACACAAAGGGCTCGGTGTCCCAGGGCTCCGTTTCCTTGGAAGCAGGCTGAACGTCGATGTGGTTATAAACTGTGACGGTCGGCACGTTGCTGTTGTTTCCGAAGACACCGTGGATGACCGGATTGCCCTTTTCGGCGCGATAAATCTCGACTTTTCCGCCGTAACCCTCAATCGTTTCGGCGGTCAGCTCAACGCCCTTTCTGATGTCGTCTAAGTGGTTTGGATCGACGGAGACTGTCGGCGTTTCAACAAAGCGGCGCAGCAGTGATTCGAATTCCTCCCGGTGCGATTCCGCGAAAGACAAAAGGTTATCCCTCTTCAATGTTGCGGGCATTCAAGATCCTCCGTCGAACTGTCGTGTGCGAGCTTGCGCGCCATAATAAAGCAAATGGGGCAAATATGTCCTATAGGACTATAGGACCTATATGACCTATTCGACCTATAGGACTTATATGACTATTTGCCGCGACGCGGAAAACAAATCCTCGATCCGCGGCATCTACATGCCTACGGCGAATTTTCTGTAAAACTTCGTCTGACGCCCTGCGTACATTCAAATCGTCCGGTGCTTCGTGTTATTCTGGCGTCCCGTGTTTCCTGCGAAACCCGGCACCCCGATTGTCAGTACAAGCGCCACACAGGTTTTAGGAGGGTTGCGTGAGAAAAAGCTCTTTTGCCCCGGGAATTCTTTTCTTTGTTTTAGCGCTGGCACTCCCAGCATTGATCATCGCCCAGCAGAATAGATCGGCCCGCCGGAATACTCCCGACCGCACGGTCACCGGAGGAAGTTCCAGCAAAGTGGGGCCGGGAACCCCGGCAATCAAGAGCGACGTTGCCGAAGCCCTTTCCGTCATCCAGTCGAACCACATCGACGGCCAGAAACTGAACTATAACGACGTCTTCAAGTCGACGATCAACAGCATGTTGAGCGTCCTGGATCCGCATTCAAACTACCTCGATCAGGCTGAGTTGGCAGCGTTCCGGACCGAACAGCGCTCCGAATACTTCGGAATCGGAGCCACGATCGAAGATCTTCGCGAAGGTAACGACGTCAATACGTACATTCGCGCCACCTTCCCTGATTCACCGGCGCATCGTGCCGGTTTGAGGTTTGGCGATCGCATTCTGGCCGTGGACGGCGAATCGATGAGGGGCAAGACTTATCCGGACGTGCGTAAGTTTCTGCTCGGAAAGCGCGGCACGACCGTGAAAGTCACCGTCGAGCATCCGGCAAACAAGCAGGAAGAAACCTTCACGATCGTTCGCGACGCCGTTTCGCTCCCTTCGATCGCACAGGCTTACATGCTGCGCCCGGGCGTTGGCTACGTGGCCATGACGGGCGGTTTCAATTTGACGACCGCCGATGAGTTCGAACAGGCGCTCAAGTACCTGCACAGCAAAGGCATGAACAACCTCGTGCTCGACCTCCGCGGCAACCGCGGCGGGCTGCTGATTCAGGCCGTGCGCGTGGCGAATGTGTTCCTGCAACGCGGTCAGATGATTGTTTCGCAAAAGGGCCGCTATCGCGACAGTTCACAGGATTATCCGGCCGTTAATGAAAGTCCTGACACCGTGCCGATCGTGGTGCTCGTCAACGGAGAAACCGCGTCGGCAGCGGAGATCGTGGCCGGTGCGCTTCAGGATCACGACCGCGCGCTCATCGTGGGCGAAACGACTTTTGGCAAGGGTCTGGTCCAGTATCCATTCCAGTTGGATTACGAGACCGCTGTATTCCTGACGATTGCGAAGTACTACACGCCTTCCGGACGTTTGATTCAGCGTGATTACTCGGGCGGCGGTTTCTACAACTACTACTTCCCCGGCGGCCTGGCAGCCGACAAGAACAATCAGCCCAAGCAGCAAACGGGACCCGAAACACATACGGACAGCGGCCGTGCAGTTTACGGCGGCGGCGGCATCGCTCCGGATGAAGCCGTGAAACCGGGTTTGATCAGCGTGGGCGAGCGAAATCTGCGCGACGTTCTGTTTGCCTTTTCCCTCGAGCTGATCTCGGGACGAGTCCAGAATTTTGAAAACTACAAGATTCAGCGCGCGATCGAGTTTGACCACGAGCTCGCCGCCGAAGACTATCCGGTGACTGACAATCTCTGGAAAGAGCTGAAGAAGTTTGCCGCAAGCAAGCCGGTGTACAAGGCTACGCCGGATCAGCTCGATAAGTATCGCGCGTATGCCGAAAGACAGTTGCGCTACAACGTCCTGTCAGCCGCTTACGGCTACCGAACGGCGACGCAGGTCTTCAACGAAGGCGATCCACAGATCGCTCGCGCTGTTGAAGCAGGGCCTCGTGCTCGCGAACTCGCACAGACCGCAAGTAAGGCACGCGCCCGCGGATAATCCGCGGTGATGCTCGTCATCATCAACAACTGCGCCGCCAAGGCGCGACATTCATGGCCCGCGGTCAAGAAGAAATTCGACGCCGCGGGCCTTCGCTATCAGACCCACGAAACAACTTCAGCCGGCGATGCTACTACAGCGACACGTGCGGCGTTGAAATCCGGAATCGAGACGATCGCCGTCGTCGGTGGTGACGGCACCCTCAGCGAAACAGCCGAAGGCTTTTTCGAGTTCAACGACGATCTGAACGTTCTTCCCTCGAGCGTCAATCCAAAAGCAACACTCGCCATTCTTCCCGCAGGCACAGGCGATGACTTCGCACGCGGACTGCGCGGCGGACGTTCGTCGATCGAGAGCTGGATCGACACTTTCATTTCGCATTGTCGCGATGGGAAACAAGCCACGAAGATCGATCTGCTTTACGGCCGTTGCAGTAACTTCGAGAAGCCTTTCATTTGTCTCAATGCGTCGACGATGGGAATCGGCGGCGAAACCGCAGGTCGCGTCATGGGGCAGGGAAAGTTTATGCGTAACTTCTCGGGCGAATTTCGCTTTGTATTTGCGGCGGTCGGGGCGCTGGCAGCGTGGCGCGAGCGTCGTGTGCGCGTGAAGGTTGATGGACGCGTCGTGGCGGATGGACCGATGAATCTCGTGGCCGTGGCAAACGGTCTTTACGCCGGAGGTGGAATGATGTTCTCACCGGACGCACGCATTGATGACGGAAAGCTCGACGTGGTGACGGCTTCAGGACTAACCCGCACGCAGGTTGTAACTGAATTGTCACGCATACACACTGGCGGCCACGTGAAGAACCCGAAGGTCTCAATCACGCAAGGGACGATCGCAACGATAGAGACGTTGATGGTCCAGGATGCAATGCCACTAGAGGCGGAT
>DASUPZ010000083.1:0-3880 GCA_036280855.1 Pyrinomonadaceae bacterium
CGCTTCGCCTCGTAAAGCAGCACTCCGGCAGCGACCGAAACATTCAACGATTCTAATTTGCCGGCCACAGGGATACGAACGACAGTGTCGCAGTGTTCACGAACTAAACGATGAAGACCATGTCCCTCGCTACCGAGAAAAATCGCCGCCGGCAGTCGCCAGTCCCATTCCGTATATAGCTGTTTTGCATCGCCTGCCGCGCCGACAACCCAGATGTTACGTTCTTTAAACTGCTCTATCAAACGAACGAGATTCGTCACCCGAGCGACCGGAACGTATTCAAGAGCGCCGGCCGCAACTTTCGCAACGACGCTCGTCAACCCCACAGCGCGCCGCTCCGCGATGAAAACTCCATGCACTCCGGCGCATTCCGCGGTCCGCAGGATCGAGCCCATGTTTCGCGGATCTTCGATCCCATCTAATCCGAGCGCCAACGGTGGATCCGCGGTGCCTATCCGGCTTTCGAGTTGATCCAACAATTCATCCGCGTCGGCATAGCGCGCCGCAGCAATCCGTGCGACGACGCCCTGGTGCCTTGCATCACCAAGCGTCCGATCAAGATCCAACCGCGGCACACGATGAACAGGCACACCCTTTTCACGCGCCAACTCCAACAACGACTTCAACCGCTCCACTCGCGCGCTCTCGAGTATCGTAATCGCTTCGATCTGCCGTCTCCCTGCCCGCAACGCTTCCATCACGGCATTCGGACCATAAATCGTGTTTGTAATATCCGCGTCATCCGCGGCTCGTTTTCGTCGTTGTCTATCAGACATCATTGATTTCGATCGAAGTAATGCCGCAGGCGCGAGTAGCGTGTGAACTGGATCTCGTTGCTCTTCGTCGTCGCCATTCCAACAGTCAGCTTCCCGGGCCGTTCACGACGCCAGCCACTCGACTGCGTCTCCGGCAACATGGACCATGCAAGCTCCAGAAGATTGCGCACCCGCTGATACGACTCATCAACGTGGGCGTTCACCGCTCTCTCAATGATCAATCGTTGCAGCTTGCGAATGTTTTCGTTTACCACCAGCGCCTTCTCTCTTCCGAGACATGAAAAGTCGAACGCAGCAGCATTCACGCGCCAGGTAAACGAGTGCTCTGTATCATAGAAATCGATTACCGCTTCGTCTTTGAAAAACTCGCTCGTATCGAGAATCTCTTTCTCAGGTTTCCGGGTCATGCGTTCGTTCATCTCAAACCTCGCCTCGAACAAACGCCACGGTAAAATCAACTTGATATTGGCCCACGCGATGGTAATCGACTCTCCCGCGCCAGCCTGGTAGATCGTAAGTGACTCGTCTTCAAAACTCATCGACTTCACACGCTTCACCAAGCTCACGTCAAGATCATCGTCACTCAGCGTCACACAATGCAACCCCAGGTCTTGCAATCGCATGTACACCAGCTCTGCCTCTTCACGACTGGCCGTACGCGCGACGGGCACAGGGATGTTCGCAGCCAGCACTTGCTGAACATTTTCCGGAGTCAGCTTCAAGAGCTGCGCGGCCTCAGTAACGACTTCACTCGTCACGACTTGATCCTGCGGCAACAGGATGTTGTTATAACCCCGTTGATGTTTGTCAGGCTGGCGGAGGACCGGCTTTCGCAGGCGTGCAGCTGATTCAGTGAGAGGCAATGGCGCGACACAATAAAGACACGTGACGCGCGTCGGAGGATTTGCTCTCAAACACTCCTCACAGCGAATCATCTGTTCTGCTGTGAAACCCTCTGGCTCGGTGGGCTCAATTGGACCAAGGAAGGGAATGTTTTCGTTATCTTTAGGCAACAGCTCCTCCAAGTATTTGAATTATACGACGAGAAATTCCGGGGCGACGATAATGTTTGCAGGTCTTAAAATCCGAAAGGTTTTGGCGCTAACACTCGCGTTTGCGGCGTTGTTGATAACCAGCGCGTGTGCAGCGTTTCAACCGGTGGATCCAAACGGACCACGGTCCAATGCGCCACAATATCCGATCGCATTGGCAGACGTTGGTGGCACCCGGCTCGAAGAAGCTTCCCTCGCCTGGTACCAGTTGTCTGAACGGTACGGCGTTTCCGGTAAGACTGAAGCAAACCTGCATCCGTACACGGGAACACTGGAAAGCCTCCCTGCAAATCTGCCCACATCGATTCACCTGCCGAAGGTCGGCGACCCGGCAAAGCCGACTGAGGAAGACACGCGTGAATCGTTGCGCCGGTTCATCGTGGAATGGCAACGCCTCATCGGGGCGGAACCGGACGAACTGTCTCTCGTGGAAAGGACCGACGAACCCACGGGAGTTAAAGTCGCGCGGTATGAGCAACGGCCGTTCCGGTATCCATTGCGTGGAGGTTTTGGAAATCTGATCATTCGCTTTCGTAGTGACGGGCAGATAGTCGGGCTGTCGAGTAACTGCATACCGAATGCGGACCGGCTGCAGACGGCACTCGGCAATGTGACTCCAAAAGTGACACGAGAGCAGGCCGTAGATCAGGTCAGGAACCAGCGAAACTTAGCAGCAACGGCCGTGGCCGAGCCGCAACAATTAGTGGTTTATGCGCAACCGGCCAAAGCTGCTGAGGGGGCTCCTCAGGGGGCGTCTCCGGGCGGGCTCGAAATGCGTCTGGCGTGGGAAATAAACGTCACGAACGGATCCGCAACGAAAGTCTATGTGGACGCAGTCTCTAACGAAATAATTGCAACATCATGATCAACTTGACCAGCGCAGAGCAAAACCGCATCCTAAGATTAAATACCAGCAGGGTTATGTTTGGAGTCAGTTTATGCACAACTTTGATCCGACGAACAATATTTCATGGCAACTAGGACACAGGGGCAGAGTCGCAGTTTTTATCGACGGTAACAATCTTTTCCACGCAGCGCGGTTTCACAACATTGATATTGATTACAATAAACTGCTGCGTGTGCTGTTGGGTGACGGACGGCTGCTGAGAGCGTTTTTCTATACCGGCGTAGACGTCGGCGCCGAGCGCCAACAGGGTTTCCTGCTATGGATGCGACGAAATGGTTTTCGCGTGATCCAGAAAGAGCTGAAGACTTTCTACGATGGAACCCGAAAGGCGAATCTCGACGTCGAGATTGCGGTTGACATGCTGTCGCTTGCAGGCCGTTACGACACCGCGGTGCTCGTATCGGGTGATGAAGATTTTGTCTACGCCGTCAACGCTGTCGCTTACAAGGGTTGTCGTGTCGAGATAGCAGGTTTCAGATCAAACACGGCGCCGAAGCTCATCGACGTTTCCGACTACTTCATCGACCTCGGCGAGATAGCAGACAAGGTGCGCAAGGAGATCAGTCATGGACCGCGCTATGACGAGCGCGACTTGCACGAACCACTGCCGCCGCAATATCTTCACGATCAGTTGGAGATGCAGAAATCGCAGGCTACCGGTTACCAGGCAGCGATGCGCGTGGTGATTGAGAGTGAAATTGAAGAAGAAGTGGCGGAATATGAAGCGGCCACTGAGTTCATCAGAATTACCGACGAGCATTGATAGGTCCAATTGGTCCTATAGGACCGATTGGTCTTATTGGGCCTATACCGGAGACGATTCGTGGCGCGTTCACCTGAAATGAAAATCTTCACCCTCCAGGAAGCCAACGCCTTACTTCCCAGCGTGAGAGTCATCGTTGGGAAGATTCAGCGCGCACATCGCGCTCTTACTGCTTATCGCAACGAGGCGAAGAAGGCGTCGGAAGCTGCCGAACAAGGCGGCGGCGGCACAGGCTATGGCGTTGCGTATGCGACGGTCCTCACCGAATTGACGGTCCAACTCGCAGAACTGGAATCACTCGGCGTCCAGCTCAAAGATTTCGAGCGTGGTCTGGTCGATTTTCCGTCGTTGCGCGATGGCCGCATCGTGTTGCTCTGCTGGC
>DASUPZ010000084.1:0-2782 GCA_036280855.1 Pyrinomonadaceae bacterium
CAATCAAGGTCATGGCTTCAACAATTCGCGAGCTTTCAGGGCAGAACACCGTTTCCATTGCGGATCTCTACACCCAGGTCCGTGCGCGCACGATGCAGATCGTCGCGCCGCTCGAGATCGAAGACTACGTAATCCAAACCGCGGATTTCATGAGCCCGCCGCGCTGGCACATCGGCCACACGTCGTGGTTTTTCGAAACGGTGCTGCGCGCGCACAAACCCGGTTACCAGGTCTACTCCGACGATTACCTGTTTTACTTCAACTCGTACTACGAGGGATTCGGCGAGCGAATCGAGCGCCCCAAACGCGGAACGAAGTCTCGACCTACGGTTAAAGAAACCGTGGCTTACCGGAACCACGTCGACGAGCAGTTGGTCTCGCTCCTGCAAGCGCCGGATCGGCTGCCGCCCGTAGTGCTGTCGTTGGTAAGGCTCGGTCTCGAGCACGAAATGCAGCACCAGGAATTGCTCGTTTACGACATCAAGCATCTTCTTTGCGATCAGTTTGACGCGCCAATAAAGCCTTTACCAAAACCCACGAGGAAGGTTGAAGGCATGGCTGAGATCGAGGGTGGACTGTTTCGGCTCGGCTACGACGGGCACGACTTCGCTTTTGACAATGAAAAGCCGGCGCACAAGGTTTATCTTCGGGACTTCGCAATCGATAAAGCCCTCGTCAGCAACGGCGATTTCCTTGAGTTCATTCGTGACGGCGGTTATGAAAACTTTCGCTGGTGGTTTTCCGAAGGCTGGGCGGCTGTGAACGACGAACATTGGCGCGCTCCGCTTTACTGGGAACTTCACGACGGCGAGTGGATGATTCGCGACTTCTCCGGTCTCCATCCTGCGGTTGAGAGAAAAGACGAGCCTGTTTCGCACGTCAGCTTCTTCGAAGCATCAGCGTTCGCGAAGTGGGCCGGAAAGAGACTGCCGGCAGAAGCGGAATGGGAGAAGGCGGCGTGTTATGATGCGCGTCGCAAAGTCAGGACCGCATTCCCCTGGGGCGACGCTGATCCCAACAGCGGCAACACCAATCTTTTCGAGAATGGTTACTGGTCAGTCGCGCCCATTGGCGCCTTTCCCAAGGGCGCGAACGCTTACGGATGCGAGCAGTTGATCGGCGACGTTTGGGAGTGGACCACTTCCGACTACGTGCCTTATCCGGGATTCAAATCAGAGTTTGACGAATACAACGACAAGTGGTTCGTCAATCAGAAGGTTTTGCGTGGCGGCTCGTTTGCCACGCCGCAGTTACACATCAGAGCGACGTACCGAAACTTCTTTCATACGAATGAGCGGTGGATGATCTCGGGATTCCGGTGTGCGAAAGATCTGTAGGCACAGATTTTCACGGATCATCACAAGACGGATCATCACAGATCGAGCCTGCCTAACTGAAGGAGAACATCATGTCCCCAGAACTCCGAAGAGTCTTTTCGTGTCTGGTCCTACTCGTGTCACTTGCGATTCAAACGCCCATAGTGCTCGCGCAGACGGGTACGCGTGACAATGCGGCTGGTGAACCAACTGGCGCCGGTAGAACCACAAGCGCTCCGAAATCCACGGCAGTAAATCCAAAGTACACCACACCGAAATCAGCGCTCGACACGGCTTATGGCGCAAAGATCGCCGAGTTTACGACTGAGAAGTTCTTCATGACGGAACTCGTCGATCACCTTCCGTTGTCAGACAAAGTGCCTTCGCCGGACAAGATTCTGGGTTACGTCATCGGCACGCCAAACAAGCTCACTTACACCAAAGACCAGTATCGCTACTACCGTGCGCTTGCAGCCGCATCGCCGCGCGTTCGTATCTTTACCGCGCCGGAAAAGAGCGAAGAGGGACGCGAGCAGATCCTCATCGTGGTGAGTGATGAAGCGAATCTCGCAAAGCTCGATCGTTACAAAGAGATAACCGCCAAACTCGCCGATCCGCGAAAGATCACCGAGGCTGAAGCACAAACACTCGTCGCGGAAGGCAAACCGTTTTACTGGGCCTCAGGCGCGATCCATTCTCCAGAAACGGGTTCGCCTGAGATGTTGATGGAGATGGCTTACCGGCTCGCCGTCGAGGATTCGCCGTTCATCGAAGACATTCGCAAGAACATGATCGTGATGATCACTCCGACACTCGAAGTCGACGGTCGCGATCGCATGGTCGACCTGTACAACTATCGCAAAGCGAATCCGGGCAAACCGGCGCCGCCACTACTTTACTGGGGCAAGTATGTTGCGCACGATAACAACCGCGACAGTTTAGGACTCGCGCTCGCTCTGACGCGCAACCAGATGAAGACGTTTCTCGAGTATCACCCGACGGTACTTCACGATCTTCACGAGTCAGTGCCTTACCTTTACACGATGACCGGAACTGGACCATACAACGCGTGGCTCGATCCGCTCGCGCTCGATGAGTTTCAGGTGCTGGCCTATCACGAAGTGGAAGAGATGACGAAGCGCGGCGTTCCCGGTGTTTGGACACACGGTTTTTATGATGGCTGGGCGCCAAACTACATGCTCTACATCGCGACCGGTCACAACTCCATCGGCCGTTTCTACGAAACCTTCGGCAACGGTGGCGCGGACACACGTGAGCGCACGCTTGGCACGAACCAGACCTCGCGCGTCTGGTACCGGCCAAATCCGCCGTTCCCGCGCGTTAACTGGTCCATGCGCAACAACGTCAACATGCAGCAGTCGGCGATCCTGTTTGCAATGAACTTTGTGGCGAAAGAGAAAGAGCGTTTTCTGAACAACTTCTATCTCAAGAGCAAACGCTCGATC
>DASUPZ010000085.1:0-10594 GCA_036280855.1 Pyrinomonadaceae bacterium
TACGGCGGCTCCCCGGGATGAACACGAGGCGCGTGTCTTCGATGAAAGGTTCAACGTTCCTCGCGAACCGGATCGTATCTTCCATGTGTTCCAATGCGAATAGATTAGGGATGTAAGAAGACAAGTGCCGCACCACTGGCCACCTGCCGATCAATTTAACGCGAACGCTGCTCGATGAGTTGACGCAACGCCTGGTTGACAGCTGCTGAATCTGGAAATACCTTGGCAACATCCGGCTCAAGAACGACTATGTTTGTTCCGTCGGCGTACTGCTTTGCGTATTTCCCAATAATCCCATTGCTGAAATCATATTCATCCAGCATCTTTGCGTTGTCATTCGTTTCCTCGCTCATAATCTTTTCTTTCTCGTGATGTCGCTATTCTGGCGCTAATGATCCTGATAACTTCTGCACGATACGTATGCACCACAATTAAGATACGGTGCAAGCCCTGAGTCGCCAAGTATAACGAACCGTTCCTCATCTTCCGAGTGTAACGGGTCAGGAATTGTACGCGACAACGGATCACCAAAAACCGTGGAAGCTTCTGAGAAAGAGACTCCATGCTTTGTGAGGTTCTCAGCAGCTTTTTCATCATCCCACTCAAATGTGAAACTTATACGGGAGAACTATAAGCGGCTCAAGCGAAAGAGTGAAGCAATGCGCAAAGAGCGGGCTGATCACCAGTGAACCTCATTGACTGACATGCTTCGAGTCTATAATTTCAAAAACTGCTTAAACCACGGTCCGAACCGTCGAGTCCTGTGTAAATCTGTGTGCTATGAAACCTATCTGGTTGGTTTTCGGGATTCTTGTTGTCGCGGTGATTGCCACGATCTACTTCACTCTTCGATGGGCACCGGGCACGCCGGCCCCGATCATTGCTCATGAAACCGCGAACGCATCTGCATCACAGGCTTCGAGCATCGAGATCACCTATATTGCAAACGAAGGAGTACTCATTTCCGCTGACGGCAAACAGGTAATGATCGATGGTCTACATCGAGAATATCAACCCGCGTATGCCTTTTTACCGTCGGCTGAACGTGAGAAGATCGAGACCGCGAAACCGCCGTTCGACAAAATCGATCTGATCCTCGTATCGCACATGCACCTCGATCACTTTCATCCGGAATCGGTCGGACGCCATCTGCAGCACAACCCGAAAGCGCTGCTGGTCTCTTCTCAACAAGTAGTGGATGAGATCGAGAAGAACTTCAAAGACTATCCGTCGATTAAGTCGAGAGTGACAGGCGTGACTCCGCAGTGGAAAGAGAAGGTCGCCTTGAAGGTTGCGGGGATTGAGTTTGAGATCCTCCGGCTGCGACACGGCACCGGGCGGCACGCCACCATTCAGAATCTCGGACACGTCATTAAACTCGGCGGCAAGAAACTGTTGCACATCGGCGATGCAGACACGGCGGTCGAGAACTTCGAAAAGTTTAATCTTGACGAAGAAGGAATCGACATCGCTTTCCTGCCCGACTGGTTCCTGCTCGGCGCCGAAGAACAGGCGCTGGTGAAAGATCACATCAAACCGAAGCAGATCATCGCAGTCCACATCTCACCCGGCGAGAGCGAAAAGACAACTGCACAGATCAAGCAGGCGTTTCCAAACGCTGTCGCCTTCACGACGATGCTGGAAAAGAGACTCTATTAGGTGTGCTGAACAGTCAAACGTTTTTTTCGTTGCTTCGACGACAACTGGTTCACACGTTTTGCTACCGCTCGTATAAACCGATCATCTTGAGCGAGTGTGGTCGCGTCAAGCGGTTCTTTGCCTTCCATGTGAGAGCGTAATATTTGATTGATCTGTGTTTGATAAGCGAGTGCTCCTGTCTGCGATGCTTTCTCCTTAAAGAAATTCAAAACATCCAGATCAATCAAAATCGAAATTCGTACCTTTGTGTTTCGAGGTTCGGTTTCAGCCGTTCTGTTCAAAAAAGATCCGCGTGGCAACCGTTTGAACTTGTTAGGGTCGAGTACAGCAGAATTAGTTACTCGCTTAGTTTTCGTCTTCATAAACCTTCACCATCCACTTTTCAGTACGACGGGCCGAGATGAGTCGCACAACTTCGTCGCGATGTGTAAATGAAACAAACAGCAGTCCAATTGAGGACATCCCGATCATCACATAGCGAGTTTCGTCATGACGGGAGTTCCTCACATCCTCAAACGGCACTGCACGTGGATCCTCAAAAGCTTGTTGGGCCTGTTCGAATGACACCCGATGCTTCTTCGCATTTTTAAGGGCTTTATCTTCATCCCATTCGAACCGCATCCGATGACAGTATATGCATATCGCATATATATTCAAAACGGACGGAGATCAGGTGACAGGATTTCGAGGATGGGCAGGATAGCAAGCGGGGCGGCGATGAGTTGCCGCCCCGGAAACATTTTCAGCCGTTAATGACAATTGGGATCGAGCGGACAGGCGTCGTTACTGTCAGCGAAGCCGTCGTTGTCGTCATCGAAGTCGCAACGATCGCCTACGCCGTCTCCATCCGTGTCTCGCTGGTTTGCATTAGGCGAGAAGGGGCAATTGTCCTGAGCGTCAGGAACGCCGTCGTTGTCGTCGTCGTTGTCACAACGATCGCCGATGCCGTCGTTATCTGAATCACGCTGGTTCGGATTGAACGTCAGCGGACAATTGTCTGGCCCATCCGGTACACCATCCTCGTCGTTGTCCGGATCGCAACGATCGCCAATGCCATCGCCATCCGTGTCACGCTGTCCCGGATTCGCATCAACCCGGCAGTTGTCCTCTCCATCAAGTACGCCGTCGTTATCGTCATCCGGATCGCATGGATTTCCGAGGCCGTCACCGTCCGGATCATTTCCCTCGCACGGGGTCGGACTCGGCGATGGGCTCGGCGTCGGTGTCGGAGTCGGCGTGGGCGTTGGAGTCGGCGTCGGCACACCCGGACAACCACTTAGACCCTCCGTGTGGCCTCCGACTACGAACAGATCGCTGCCTCCGGTCGGTAACGACTCCGCCAAAATACCAATCCGGTAGCATCCAGTTTGCTGAATGCCGAACAGGAATTGCACGTGAATACTCGCGCCCGGCGGGAGGGGTATGGCCAGCGTGATGTTGTTTAGAGAAACTGAAGAGTTGAAGCCACCGCCGTTTGGTTGCGAAGGCGGCTGCTCGAGTGTGGTGCCCTGCACGGGCGCCGCCGAACCATTCGTGCGCGAAACGATGATGTTACTCGACGTACGGATGCGCAAGTCTGCTATTCCGCTCGGCGCCGGGAATGTCTCCACTTCCGCGATTCGAAATCGCAGTCGTGTAACAGGAACGCCCGTGTTGTTGGTCCATGTTCGTCTTACTGAAATCGTCCCAAACGTTGAGTTGTTTGCAGGATCTGAAGTGAATTCACGCTCGACGTTCGGCGAGACGTTGTCAGCCTGTGCCGGGTCAAATGATGAGTTAGCGATTCCCGATCCATCGTCTACCGGAGCCGAAAGATTCTCCGGTCCGGGAGCACCAAGGCGTTGGCCTGCGCCTGCGGACGTGCCATTGGTGTCAACGAAAACAAAGTCGAGAGCGTTGTCGTTGCTGTCCTGCGGAATGCCTGAACCGCCAAACGCACAAACCGGATCGGCGCCCGCCGCCGACACCGGACAGTAAGTTCGATAGAACGAGTAGTCGACTGAAAACGGGACTATGGCTGGATAGCCTGGTCCTTCTTTGTACAGCGTATTCGCTTCACTCGTGGAACCGGCGGCGTCAAACCGCGTCCCGGTGTTGAAGTTTGCGGAATTGGAAGTGCTGAACAAAGCGACACCCGCGTTATCGTTGATATTGACCGTGAAAGAAGAGTCAGGCGTAGCAGTGGTTCCATTGCCCGCCGGGTAAGCAGAAAGCGAGTAACCGACGATGTTCGCGCAAAGGAAGTGGCCGCGCGCGGGGATCACCGTACCGTTTGGAATGACGCAACGCGCCACGCCGTCTGACGCAGCTATCGCATAACCCGACGAACCGTCGGACGAGGCAACCACGTGGGCCGAGTTTGAGTTGTTGTAGATTTCGACGAACTCATCGTTAGCGCCGTTGGGACCACGCAGGCGAAACTCGCTGATAAGTAGCGGTGAGCCGGATTGTCCGGTCACCTTCACGACGAAAACGACCAGGGGTGCTACGAGCAATAGAGCAATGAACAGAAGGGATGTGCGGTTGAGAGAAGTGATAGCTTTTGCAAGCAATTGACAAGTGGTAAATCGTTCGAACTTAAGGCAATTCATTCGATCCTCCGGAGTTCGAGGCACCATGGGATTGATGCCGGTTGATGATTAGACGGGGAGCCCTTCAAGCGATAGAGAGTTTTACTGCCTGTGTGTGAGGAGACTTCGCTGGGCTTGTTTTCGAAGTCGCTGAAAATCGATCAGTGAAGGCGCGCATCATTAAACCAATCGTGAAAATTGTCAAATTAAAATTTCATGATGATTTGACGACAGGGTTACAGGATGGACCGGATCACAGATGAAAGATAAATCATGCACCCGCGTCAGCAGCTTTCGTCATTAACTGGTGGAGTTTGTTGGTGGTGTTGAGGTTTCGGATGGTTATGTCCTTATAGATCTTCTTGCTCAAAAGTTTCTGGATTTTCGAGCGCGTGAGCTCGCTGATTAGTGCGGACCATAGGAGGGTTCCAGGGCGGTAGACGATCTCTTCGACATCAGGGTCGGCGGGTAAACCTTCGAGAATCTTTTCGGAGTCGATTGAGTGGCGCAGGAAGATGACGTAGTAGCGCCAGCGGCTGGCGTCATTCCAGTTCGCGGGCAAACTCTTCACCAGTTTTTCCATCTCCGCAAGACTGCGCACCACGACTTTCGAGTCGAGCTGAAAATCCTTCACCAGCATCTGCTCGATTTTTCGTTCCAGCTTCCGTGCATCAGTTTCTTTGGTTTTGAAAATGACGTTCCCGCTGTTGATGTAAGTGGAGACTTCGTTGAACCCAATCGCCTCGAAGCTCTCTTTGAGAGCCTTCATACTGATCATGTTGTTGCCGCCAACGTTCACGCCACGCAGCAGAGCAACGAATATGTTTTTCGATTTGCTCAAGGAATAATCCGTGTACTTGTATCCGTGAAATCCGCGGCCTGAATGCCGCGAATTATAACATGCGGTGAAAGCTGCTATCCTAAACGCCGGAGGGAAGCAGCATGTCACAGAATCATGAGATGCCGATGCGTGTTCTTGGCCGCACTGGCGTAGAAGTCTCTTTGATCGGTCTCGGAGGATGGCACCTCGGCTTCAAGTGGCTCGATGAGGAGTTGAGTATCCGCATGATCCGGACCGCGATCGATAATGGAATCAACTTCATGGACAACTGCTGGGACTACAACGAGGGCGCCAGCGAGATCCGCATGGGCAAGGCGCTACAAGACGGCTATCGCGATCGCGCCTTCGTCATGACAAAGATCGACGGCCGTACAAAACAGGAAGCCGCCAAACAACTTGACGAGTCGTTGCGGCGACTACAAATGGATCATATCGACCTGGTCCAACATCACGAGATCCTCCGCTACGAAGATCCCTATCGCATATTCGACGAACAAGGCGCTAACGCTGCGTTGATCGAAGCACGCGACGCCGGAAAGATCCGCTTCATCGGTTTCACCGGTCATAAAGATCCGCGGATTCACCTGCACATGCTCGAAGTCGCGAAGGAGTACGGCTTCGAGTTTGACACCGCGCAGATGCCCCTCAACGTCATGGACGCACATTACCGCAGCTTCGAAAAGATGGTGCTGCCCGAACTGCTCAACCAGAACATCGGCGTGCTGGCAATGAAGACCCTCGCCAACGGAACGATCCTCGAATCAAACACAGTCACAGCCATCGAGTGTCTTCATTACGCAATGAACCTGCCGACTTCCGTCGTGATCACCGGCTGCCAAAGCATGAAAGACCTCGAGCAAGCTTTAACAGCCGCGCACACGTTTACGCCGATGACTGACGAACAGGTCACGAACCTGCTTAGTAAAACCGTCCAGGCCGCATCTCGCGGTGAGTACGAACTCTTCAAGACCACGTCGGTCTACGACGGGACGGCCAAGCATCCTGAATGGCTGGGCGAAGAGCCGCCGGAAATTCAAAGAGTGATGCAAGCATAGCCACGGATTAACACGGATTTAAAGTCCGATTTAAATCCGATTTTTAAATCCGTGTTATCCGTGGCTAGTTTTTACCTGCCACTGCCGTGTTCTGAAAGGCTGCGATGGTCCAGCCCTGGCTCTCTTTTGTCATAACAAGTGTGAGCATTGCCTTCTGATGAAGATCCTGGGTTGGTCCGGTACGATCGCCGTTGACATGCACCACCGCCACGTCCGGCCGCAGAAATCGAATCTGTTTGACTGCAAGCGTGATCGTAGTCTCCTTATAAATCGTGTCGAATATCTGCTGGTGTGCCTTCTCAATCGTGGGCCGGCCTTTTATGTACATCCCGTTGATGACCACATAATCCGCCTCCTCGGCGAACGGCTTTGCGAACACCGCGCCGCTCTTCGTATTCCAACCCGTCTCCAGCAGCTTCACGTTTTCGCGAATCGACGCTTCATCCGCGGTTCGATTATTCTGCGCCTGCAACGCGGGCGAAAGAGCAAGTACCACAAACACAACAAGCACCAAACAGTCAGAATATCTTTTCATTTCATCCTCCTCACTAAAGAAAGCGACGAATGAAAAGAAAAACGGCCACCGCAAATGACAAGTGATAGAATTCGCCGCGTGCCGCACTCCTCCCCGCTTGAAGTAACCCAGTTACTTGCCGATTGGGCTAAAGGTGACAAGTCTGCACTCGACAGACTTCTTCCTCTCGTTCATGCTGAGCTGCGCCAGATCGCCCGCCGGCAAATGAGCCAGGAACGCCCCGGCCACACATTGCAAGCAACCGCTCTGGTCAATGAAGCGTATGTAAAACTCGCAGGTCAGCAGCACGGATTTGAATGGCAAAATCGCGCACACTTCTTCGCGGTCTGCGCGCAGGTGATGCGTCACATTCTGATCGATCACGCGCGCGCACACGCACGCGACAAACGCGGCGGAGGCGCAATCCAGGTTTCGCTCAACGACGCCGCCGCGATCGCCAACGATCAGGCCGAACATTTTCTCGCGCTCGACGAGGCGTTGCGTTCTCTCGAACGTGTCGACTCGCAAAAGAGCAGGATTGTCGAGTTGCGTTATTTCGGCGGGCTGACTATTGAAGAAACTGCCGAAGTGCTCGACATCTCTCCACGAACGGCAAGACGTGAGTGGCAACGCGCAAAGGCATGGCTCTACCGGATGATTTCCGAAGGAACGTCAGATGAAACCCGACCGCTGGCGCAAGGTTGATCAACTTTTCGAAGCCGCTCTCGAGCGTCCACCTCAGGATCGTGCCGCGTTTCTCGATCAAGCCTGCGGCAGTGATCGGGAGTTGCGACGTGAAGTTGAGAAGATGCTCAACTTCGACAGGCAAGCCGAAGACTTCATCCAAACCGACGTTTTCAATGTCGCGGCACGTTTAATCACCAAACCAGGCGATGATCCAAAGAAGCGACCTGTTTCTTTTACTTCCGACTCGATCGACGACGCGCGATTCATCCCGGGTGACGTCCTCGCCGATCGTTATCGCATCGTGGGACTGCTCGGTCGCGGCGGCATGGGCGAGGTCTATCGCGCCGACGATCTGAAACTCAAGCAACCCGTCGCGCTGAAGTTTCTTCCGGCATCGCTGACTGTTAACGGCGCAGCACTCGCACGCTTCTACAAAGAGGTAAGCGTCGCGCGCCAGATTTCGCATCGTCACGTTTGTCGCGTTTACGACGTCGGCGAATACCAGGGCGAGCATTTCATCTCGATGGAGTTTGTGCGTGGGGAAGAACTCTCGTCACTTCTCAAGCGCATCGGTCGCCTGCCGCAAGACAAAGCCATCGAAGTGGCCCGGCAGCTTTGCGCCGGACTTGCAGCCGTACACGAACGCGGCGTGCTCCATCGCGATCTGAAACCCGCAAACATCATGCTCGACGAGCACGGCGAGGTTCGCATCACCGACTTCGGCATTGCTGCGCTTGCAAGCGAATTGGACCGGCGGGAAACGTCCGGAACGCCGGCGTACATGTCGCCGGAGCAACTCGAAGGACACGAGCTGTCAGCAAAGAGCGATATCTACTCTCTCGGCCTCGTGCTCTACGAGATCTTCACCGGCAAGAGAGCTTTCGAGGCGGCAAGTTTGCAGGAGCTTATTCGACTGCGACGCAGCGACTCAACTCCCACGAGTCCCGCCTCGATCGTTCCTGAACTCGACCCACTCGTCGAACGCGTCATATTTCGGTGTCTCGAAAGAGATCCGGCAAAGCGACCTGCTTCGGCGCTTCAGGTCGCAGCCGCTTTGCCAGGCGGCGATCCGCTCGCCGCCGCACTCGCTGCCGGTGAAACGCCGTCACCCGAGATGGTCGCCGCCGCGCCAAAACAAGGCGGGTTGAAACCGGCTATCGCAATCTCGCTGCTGGCTTCGGTGGTCGTTTTTGCTGCTGCGATCGCGTTCCTGTCACGTGACATAACGTTGTATCGCATGGTGCCGTTGAACAAGTCGCCCGAAGTGTTGCGGGATCGCTCAACCGAGCTTCTCAAGAAGTTTGGATATACCGGGTCAGCCGCCGACTCCGCTTACGGCATGGGACTGGATCGGGAATATCTCAACTACGTTCACGACAACGATCAATCCACTTCGCGCTGGTCCAACTTATATAAAGGACAGCCTGCGTCGATCTATTTCTGGTACCGGCAGAGTCCACGACCATTCGACGTCTCGGACGGGAATGATGTTTACGAACGCACGCCGGCTAGAGATCTTCCCGGCATGACGACCGTCACGCTCGACACGCTCGGACGCTTGCGTTCGTTCTACGCCGTACCGCCGGCAGCGAGCTCTGATACCGGTTCCGTTCCGTTCGATTGGTCGGCGTTGTTCACGGAAAGTGGATTGGACCAGTCGAAGTTTCAACAGGTTTCGCCCATTCGTACTCCGCCGCACCAGGCGACTGAGCGCGCGGCGTGGGAAGGTTCGTATCCGGACCAGCCGGAACTGAAAGTGCGCATCGAAGCCGGGGCCTTCGATGGTAAACCTGTTTACTTCGAGCTTCTTGAAGTGTGGGACGAACCGCACAATCAGCAGATTGCTTTGTCGAGATTCAGGCAGCGCGCTCTGATCGTTCTTCTTCTCAGCGTGTTCATAACGGTGATGCTCGGCGGCGCGCTGCTCGCGCTGCGAAACCTGAAACTCGGGCGCGGCGATCGCAAGGGCGCGTTTCGGCTTGCCCTTTTCGCGGGAGCAGTCTCCTTTCTGCGCTGGTTGTTCTTTTCCCATCATGTGTCTAACGAGTATGAAGCGGTCAACTTCCTCTCCGCCGTTCAAGACGCACTGTTCTGGGCCTTCTTCTTCTGGGTGGTCTATCTTGCATTTGAACCGTTTGTCAGACGGCGCTGGCCGGGGCGAATCATTTCATGGAGCCGTTTGCTGGCTGGTGGTTTCCGCGATCCGCTTGTAGGTCGCGACATACTGATCGGTGCGGTGTTCGGGCTCGGAATCATTTTGTGCAACTGGTACTTCGCAAACATGCTTCCGGAGTGGTTGGGGCATCCACCGAGTATCCCCTGGTTTGATTTTCCGGCAACGCCACTGCTCGGGTTGCGTTCATTCCCTCACGGGTTCGCAAATCAGATCAATGCAGCGCTCATGCAGTCGTTCATACTGCTGTTCGTTTTGCTGCTGCTCTACATCGTGCTGCGTAGAGAACGCCTCGCGGCGCTGGCGCTCTGGCTGATCGCTTCCGTGGCGCTCACCTTGACGCATGACAGTCTTGCCGCGGTGCCTTTTGCTGTGATCGGCGCATTTCTGGTGACGTGGGTGCTCTATCGTTACGGGCTGCTGGCGCTCATCTCGGCGATATTCTTTCTGCACCTGATCATCTTTTATCCAGTCACTTCAGATTTTTCAGCTTGGTACGCAACGGACTACGTGCTTGCGTTGATCATCTGCATGGCCCTCGCGGTCTTTGGCTTTTACACATCACTCGCGGGCGAGCCGCTGTTTCGCGGTTCCCTGCCGGACGACTAACATCTATGACTGAACTTTCCGGTAGACCAGTGCCGTCTTTGCAGAAGTCGATCGTGACAGGCGCGATCGGTTTCATGCTTGTGAGTTTGTGTGTGTTTGCAACCGTGGCTTTCGGCGAGCGATGGATGTACACGAATCTCACCGTGGTTGGTGCTTATCTCGCATGGACGGTGTTGTTTATCTTGCTGGGCGGGGCGGTGCTGGGTTCACTACTCGTCAGACACTGGCGGCTGCCGAAGTTTATTCTGCTCTTCGGACTGGCGTTTTTCCTGTATGCCGCCGGCTGGGTCTACTCCTATTTCTACATGCGTAACACTACCGGCGAATGGATCGGATCACTCGCTGGATCAGTTTTGATGGCGACCGTTTTCGCGGCAGGGTTCGGCGCAATGCGATCGTTGTTGAAATTTGCTGTAGTGCTATTCATCGCAAACTCCGCGGGATATTTTCTCGGCGCGGCAATCTGGGCCTATGCCGGAGGCGAGA
>DASUPZ010000086.1:0-4164 GCA_036280855.1 Pyrinomonadaceae bacterium
CGGCCGCCATGCAATCAAGTAGTAGCGAGACGTCTCAACGAGGGCCTCAGTGATAAACCGATCGAAGTAGTTTTGATTTCGCAGGGCACGCCCGCCTGTATCAACAGCAAGAGCATTCAGCGCATCCTGCGAAGCCGCGATTTCACGCGCGTTCGCATTTTCCAATCTGCCGTTTGGATCGAACGGGACATTTCCCGTCGCGTCGAGCGC
Source organism: Pyrinomonadaceae bacterium (assembly GCA_036280855.1). GTDB lineage: Bacteria > Acidobacteriota > Blastocatellia > Pyrinomonadales > Pyrinomonadaceae > PSRF01. The sequence continues at coordinate 211 of DASUPZ010000086.1, forward strand.
GCTCGAAACAAGACCGCGAGCATCAATCGTGTAAATCACAACGCCCGCACGACGAGCGAGATCCGTTATGCGTCCGAGCCGGTCGCCGGCGACAGGTCCGCGTGGCCCTGTATCCGCGAGGAACCCGTCGGAGATAAAGAAAGCCAGCTTGCTGCCGGGCATACGTTCAGCGGAATGAAGAAGCGTTTCCAGCGAGTAGTATGTGGCGGACGTAACTGCGCCCGCCTGGACCAGAATCTGCCTCGCCCGGTTTTGAACTTCCACTTCACAGTGCCGGCGCATAGTCGCACGCTCCTGCCTGGTGACGCCCCTTGGCGCTATCCTCAGACACTCCTGTACGTAGAACTCAAAGACATTCTGATCATCCTTGCGTTCTATGCTGAGGGCCATGCTTTCAGTCATGCGACCGCCGGAGTTTCCAGCATAGTCAGAAACAACATAAGGAACATGGCTGATGCGTTTGACTGCCGCGCGCAGTACATCCTTGTTGTCTGTGAACTGTTGCAGAAAACCTATCTGGCCGCTCGCAGAAGCGATGGCAACCAGATCGTTCTGGCCCATCTCTTTGTTAACGAAATCAGAAAGCGTTTTGCGCGTGCGGCCCACACTATCAAGCGACAGGTGCCGGTCATCGAGAAAAAAGATAATCGTGCGCCGGCGAAATGAATGCGTGACGAGCGGCGACTCGTTTGTCACGCGCGCTCTCGCAGATCGCTCCCGCTGAGTTCCTGCGACAATGTTTTCGAAAAACGAGATGGGAACAATGCGGCCATCGACTCGCAGCTCAAAATCTTCTTTCTTCAATCCGTCAACAAACTGCCCCTGCTTATCAACGACAGCGACACCCGTTTGCACAAGTTCTGTATTGATCCGTACGACGTCATCCTGCTGAGCAAGTGCAACCTGACCAACGACGGAAAGGATCAAGAGAAGTAAACAAGTACGTAAGATCGTCATGACGATTAATTCTAATCGGGTTGTCGCCGCTCGCGTATGTGAAGCGCCAGCTCAACGCGATTGCTCAGGTTCTTTTTGTCGAGGATGCGACTGATATGACCCTCTATGGTTCGTAAACTGAGCTTCAGCTCGGCTGCGATTTCCTTGTTAGCGAGTCCACGCGCTACACCTTCCGCCACACGCCACTCAGCATCCGTCAGATCCTCGTCGCGCACCAACTCCTCGTCATCCATGTCCTGCTCTCCAAACATTCGCGCGAGATCGGAATGCGTGCGATGCACTCGCTCCAGGATGCTTTTAACTACAGCAACGAGCTCGTCGGGCTCGAACGGCTTCGTGATGTATGCGTCCACGCCACTGCGAAATCCCGCGATGCGGTCAGCGGTTTCATCCTTTGCCGTCAGGAACACAATCGGAACAAGCCGGGTGCGCGGTGATGCTCGCAGATTACGCACGAGGGCATAACCATCCATGCCAGGCATGCGAATGTCGCTGATGATCAGATCGGGTAACGACTCAGCAATACGGACCATCGCCTCAGAGCCACGCCGAGCAGTTACTACCTCGTAGTCCTCAGCGCGCAACGTTTCCGATACGGCCAGCAGGAGACCCGGATCGTCGTCAACAACCAGCAACTGTTTAGCCATCGTCAAACTCCTGAGTTGTTGCATCCTCCATCGCGCCACACGGGCAAGTGCAGCGTGAACGTACTACCGCGGCCCACTTCACTTTCAACGTCGATGCGTCCGCCCATTCGTTCCATCACGTTTCGAGCGAGGTATAAACCGAGACCAACGCCTGATACATCGGCGTCCTCCAAAAACTCATCGCCGGTTGTTGCATTACGCATCGCTGCGGAGTGCGGAGCAGGACGGCCTCGATGAAACTTGTCGAACAGCACGGGCATGTCCTCGGATGGAATACCACGGCCATTGTCCGCCACACTGATCCCGACCTGACCTGCCGTTTCGTGTGCAGATACGATGATGAGCCCGCCATCCGGAGTGTATTTAATAGCGTTCTCGATGACATTGGAAAGCACACGACGCACCGCTTTGGGATCCGCACACACCGGCGCGATCGCACCCGGAAGCTCAACTCTCAGATTATGATCTCTCTTTTCAGCGGAACGCGTCTCTGACTTGACCACAGATGCGATCAATTCTTCAACGTCCACTCGTTCGTGCGTCACTCGCAGCACACCACCTTCGATGCGCGACAGGTCAAGCAGGTTCAAAACCAGATCGATTTGCCGGTCACATTCCACCGAGATCGTTTCGAGATACTCACGTCGCTTCACCTCGTCGATGCCGTCGCGCAGCAACAATCTCGTAAGTGCCTTGATTGTAGTGAGGGGCGTGCGCAGTTCGTGTGAGACGTTCGAAACAAACTCGGATTTAAGCTGGTCCAACTCGGCGTAGCGCGCCTCTCTTTGTTCCAGTCTCGCTGCCATGGAATTGAAGTTCATACCCAGTTGCGAGATCTCGTCGCGTCCTTCGGCGGGTGCTCGCGCCGAGAAGTTTCCGCTACCGAAATCGGCCGCCGCTCGATTCAGCAATTGCACCGGCCGCGCGATACTCCGCGCGATCAGTAACGCTGCCGTCATCGTGGCGACGACGACTAATACGCCAAGCAACGCGTAAACGGTTAACTGTCGCCAGAGAGGCGCATAGAGAATTGCACTCGGCACACCGACCATGACCGTGTAGCCTGTTTCTGCTACTCGTGCGAGTCCGTACACACGTTCAACGCCATCGATCGAACTTTCAACCGCTATCACTGCCGTATTCTGATTCTGGAGAGCAGAGCGCACGCCGGATTCACTCAGATCCATTCCGATGGAGGATTCCGGTGTTTGACTACGATAGATCACGCGGTGCTGCTGATCGAGAAGTGTGATAAGTGCGCGTTGCGTCGAGGTAACGCCTTGAAGCGGTTCTCGTAACGCAACTCCATCAACACGTCCTACGACCGCTCCGCCTGTCCCCAACGGGTAGGCAAGCGCGAGGATGTATTGTCCCTCTCCACGTGTCCAGTCAGTCTCAACATCCGCGACACCGCGTTTCACTCCACCAAGCAGCTTTTCGGTGAGCCCTGCCGGAAGACCAGCGGCGTCTAGTGGATACTGCGAGACAATTTTTGCGCCCGGGTCTACAACGCGCAGGTCGAGCCATTGCGGTCGTTCGAGTAGTGCGGCCTTGAGATCAGCTTCGAGGGACGATGGATCGTTTATATGCTCTGGTGGATAGGCGGCTATTGTTCTCAACGGCTGGTACTGCGCGTCGAGCCAGCGTTCGAAGACTACTGCCGCCAGTTCCGCCTGCTGCTCGAGCGATTCGTTAAGCTGCTGCTGCTTTCCTTTCCAAACTGCCCACAGCACGATCAGTCCAACGATCAGAAGTGGAACAGCACCTCCTAAAGCGAGCGTCAGTAATCGGCCGCGGATACTCATGTCTAGCTTTCTACTTCCGCTTCTTCGATTGTTTCTTCTTCGACTGTTTCTTCTTCTGTTTTCTTCTTCTTCCTGCGAAGACGCTCGACTAGCCGCGCGAAGAAACCGTAGATCCGTTCCGACTCTTTCGCCAGGAGCGGCGAGGCGCTCGCTAATATCAACACATAAAGCGCCGCAAACGGCTGCAACACCGGCATCAAACTGCCTGCGAGAGCAAGGTTGACGATGATGATTGAAAACTCGCCGCGCGCAAGCAGAGTGAACGAGGTGTTCAGCGAACCGACGGTCGATAGTTTTGCACGTCTGCCGACGATCGATCCGGCAATGATTACGCCGACGAGTGAGAGTACCGCTGCCCCTACCGCCAGCCACGCAGCGCCGCCTAAAGTGAACGGATTAATCGAAAGACCAAATCCGAAAAAGAAGACCGCGCCGAAGAAATCGCGGAACGGCACTACGAGCCGTTCCATTCGTTCGCTGTGTTCGGTTTCGCCGAAGATCAATCCGAGCAGCAACGCGCCGATCGATTCGGCAACATGGATCGT